>NZ_JBSFHA010000107.1:0-34664 GCF_053596855.1 Streptomyces sp. NPDC001617 | reverse complement strand
CAAGACCACCCGCGCAATCCGCGATCAGCCCGAACGAACCCTCCCGCTCCTGGGCATCACCAACCCGGACGCTCAGGGAACTTGATCAAGCCCTGCTCGACCACGGAGCCTTGCTTCGCGGACGAATTCCCATGGCCGCCGGCGCCCCGCTGTGGCGACTCGTGCCGCTGCCCTGGCTCCAACTGATGCGGAAAGCCCTTTTCCGGCTCGTCTGACGGCTGCGGACGATCCGTTCAGGTGGCGAAGAACAGACAGGAAAAAGGGTGAACGTGAACGAGGCCGACAGCCGCGCCGGGATGACCACGGATGCCGTGGTCATCGGGGCGGGCATGGCGGGACTGCTGACCGCGGCCGTCCTCAGCGGATCCGGTCGTACGGTGACCGTCCTCGAACGGGACACCGCCCCCACGGCCCCCACACCACGCGCCGGCGTCCCCCAGGGCCGCCAGCCGCAGGTGCTCCTGCACCGGGGGTTGTGCGAGATCGAGGAGCTGCTTCCGGGGCTGCGTCAGCAGCTGATCGCCGCAGGCGGTGTGCCCCTGGACACGGGTAACCTCGCGTGGCTCGGCGAACGCGGATGGGCCCCCTTCGGCACCCCTGCCTTCGAGCTGGTCTCGGCCACCCGCCCGCTGGTCGAGCACCTGGTGCGCGAGAGGGTGACCGCACTGCCGGGGGTCTCACTGCTGGGCGGCGCCCGCGTCCGCGGCCTGAACCGCCCCGCGAGCGGCGCCGGATGGCTCGTCGAGCGCCATGATGCCCCGGCCGTCAGGACGGACCTCGTCGTGGACGCCTCCGGTCGTGGCTCCCGCATGCCCCACTGGATGGCACGACTAGGGCTCGGTGAGGTGCCCGCCACCTCGGTCGACGCCGGATTCGGCTACGCGGGACGCGTTTACGCCGCACAGCCCGGCCATCTCGGCCGCGTCGCGGGCGTCGTCCTGTTGCCCACGGCGGGCTGCCCGGCCGGGGGAGTGGCCCTTCCCGTGGAGGGAGGACGCTGGATGGTCGCCGCCGTGGGCGCCGCGGAACACCGCCCGCCACGGGACCCCGAAGGCTTCGACGCCTTCCTGGCCCGTCTCCGGGACCCGGCCCTCGCCGACTTCACGACAAGCGCCCGCCCGCTGGGCGACATCGCCGTACACCGCCGCACCGGCAACCTGCGCCGGCACTACGACCGCATGACGATATGGCCCGACGGCCTCCTGGTGACGGGCGACAGCCTCTGCGCCTTCAACCCGGTGTACGGCCAGGGCATCACCGTGGCGGCGACCCAGGCGCTGCTCCTGCGACGGGCGTTGGCCACCACCAGGCCGGGCTGGGAGCACCGGCTTGTGCGACGACTCGCCCGAGCCGCCGACCTCCCCTGGTCCATCGCGACAGGTGAGGACCTGCGCCACACCGGCGGTGAACGCCGCTCGGGAGTGGACGTGTTGTTCGGCCGCTGGTCGGGCGAGGTCGACCGGCTCGCCGCGCACGGGGACGTCAGGGCCCAGCGCACCCTCGACAGCATCTACCACCTCGTCGGCTCACCGGCCCGGCTGCTGGGCCCCGCACTGTTCGTCTCCGCCGTCAAAGCGCGCCTCATGGGTCTGCCCGCACCCTCGCCTCGCCCGCCTCTCACCTCCCCACTCGGCAGAGCGGGGTCGCTTCAGGAGAAGACCGGATGAACGTCGCCGTGACCGGACTCGGTGCCACCACACCCCTGGGCGGGGACGTGCCCAGCACCTGGTCCGCCCTGCTGGCAGGAGAGTCGGGGATCTCCCGGCTCAAGGAGGACTGGGCGAAAACGCTCCCGGTGTGGATCGCGGCCCGGCTACGGATCGAGCCGACCGAGGTCCTGGACCGGGTGCAGGCCCGCCGACTGGACCGCTGCGAGCAGATCGCCCTGATCGCCGCCCGTGAGGCCTGGGCCGACGCCGGCCGCCCCCAGGTGGAACCGGAGCGACTGGCCGTGGTGATCGGCACCGGCACCGGCGGCGTGCTCACACTGCTCGGCCAGGACGACGTACTGGAGCGGTCCGGCGCCCGCCGGGTGTCCCCACGCGCAGTGACGATGCTGATGGCCAACGGCCCGGCAGCCGTGGTCAGCCTGGAACTCGGTGCCCGGGGCGGCGCCCACACACCCGTCAGCGCCTGCGCCTCCGGCGCGGAGGCCATCGCCCTGGGCCTGGACCTGATCCGGCTCGGTCGTGCCGACGTGGTGGTGGCGGGCGGCGCCGAGGCCTGCATCCATCCCCTCGTTCTCGCCGGCTTCGCTCAGGCCACGGCGCACTCCACCCGCAATGACGATCCCGCGGGGGCCTCTCGGCCGTTCGACGCCACCAGGGACGGGTTCGTGACCGGAGAGGGGGCGGCCGTGGTCGTGCTGGAGCACGTCGGCTTCGCGGCCGCCCGAGCCGCCGCGCCCTACGCCGTCCTGGCCGGCGCGGGTGTCACCTCCGACGCGCACCACCTGACGTCCGGACACACCGACGGCCAGGTCCGCGCCATCCGCCGGGCACTCGCCGACGCCGGCCTCGGCGCCGACGACATCGACGTCGTCCACGCCCATGCCACCTCCACCCCGCACGGTGACCTCACCGAGGCGGAAGCGATCGGCGAGGCCATCGGCCTGCACGCTGCCGTCACCGCCACCAAGTCCATGACCGGCCACCTCTTCGGCGCCGCCGGTTCCCTCAACGCCCTGGCCACGATCCTGGCCCTGCGCGACCAGGTCGTTCCACCGACGATCAACCTGCGGGAGCAGGATCCGCAGATCAAGCTGGACGTCGTCACCGGCGGCCCCCGCGTGGGCCGCCTCGGCGCTGCGCTCGCCAACTCCTTCGGTTTCGGAGGTCACAACGCATGCCTCGTCTTCCTGCCCGGCGCCAGTGGGAGGCAGCGATGACGTCACCTGCCCCCTCATCGTCGGCCCAGAACGCGGGCCGCCCGGTGCCGCGGCTGGACCGCGGGGCCGCGGCGCACTGGCCGGCGGTCCGGACCTGGGGCTTCGACGGACTCGCGGGGATCGTCCCCGAGCTGCCCGTGACACTCGTGGTGGGAGAACGGGAGCGCGGACGGACCCGGTTCCGGACCACGTCCCTGCCCGCATACCTGCGCGGGCTGGGCACGGACGAGGACAGCCTACGTGGGTCGTATCTGAAGGAGTTCGACCTCCTGCGGGCCGTTCCCGCGCTCCGGGACGACCTGCGCCCCCAGGAGTTGTTCCCCCGCCGTGCCGTGACATCCAGCAGCGCCTGGATCGGGCCGTCCGGCGCGCGCACCGGCCTGCACCGCGACCTCCTGGACAACGTCGCCGTGCAGCTGGTGGGACGCAAACGGTTCCGGCTGCTACCGCCGGGAAGTGTCCAGCGGGTCGGCGGCCGGTCAGCTCGTTACGACCAGTGGGCCCGGCTGTCCCGGCTGACCGCTGACGAGGTGACGGAACAGGCCGCACATCGGGCCGCCGGCGGCCCGGGGGTACTCGCCGTCGATCTCGACCCGGGCGATGTGCTGCATGTGCCGGCGGGGTGGTGGCACGAGGTGGTGAACCTCAGTCCGGGCGTGCTGTTGAGCGGCTTCCACGGTTTCCAGCCCGCGGTGGGCCTGCTGTGGATGAGGGAGTCCGCCCGCCACGCCGCACACCGTCTGGGTGTCGTCGGACGCCGGGGCTGCACCTGTCACCCCGAGTCCGCGCCGTAGCTCCCCGGCTCGGCCACTCCGGCGATGCTGGTGCGGTCTTTCGACTCTCAGTGAAACTACGCAATTTCCAGGCCCAGGGTTCACCCTCAGCCCGGATCCACCGGCTTGCCGCCTGTGGATATTTCTCACCTCCCGGCTCTCACAGAACCGTGCGTAACAGTGCGTTTTGTAGCCGAATCGGCCGCCTCGGTGCCGACGACGACCTGGAGTCCCTCGTCACCCCCGCAGGACGGGACGTCGACGCCGGGGTTGCCGCCATGCTCGCGTCGGGAGACGACGGTGAATCCGACGACGACCTCCTCTACGAGGACGACGAGGTGGCCAATGCCCTGATGGCACGCGCCGTCCTGGGCTGCTGCGCCGCGCTGCCCGCCATCGCGGCCGCGGCGGTGCACACCCGGACCCACCCTGACGAACGGGTGCGCACCGAGGCTGCCGAAACCGCAGCCATGGTCCAGACGGCCATGGCGCTGCCCCCTGTCGCGACCCGCACGGCCTCTCGCGCGGGAAACCTCCCCTCGACGGCAACGCCTTGTGCCTGTAGGGGGCCGGGAAAGTCTGTGCGGTGTCAGGGCCGCATCAGACATCATCAGCCGATGAGCATGCTGGATGCGGTGACGGTCCGCGATCCTGGGTGGTCGGTTCCGTGTTTTCACGGATAGCTGGCGCGTATCAAGTGGTGCAGGCTTGTCAACTCTGCCCGTCGACGGTGAGTTTGAAGTCGAGTGGGCCGACCCCTCTCCAAGAGCTTGAGCAACACGATGTGGGAGTACGCCTTCATGCCGTCCAAGATCCAGCCGGGCACCGCCACCGCTGTTGCCGATGAGTGCCTGACTGATCCGGGGTTCCTGGTCAATGCGCATCCGGAAGGCGTAGCACGGTTGCTGGACTCCGCGCGGGATCCCCGAGCACAGTTGGCGGCGGCGGTGTACCGGGCCTCGGCACACCTGCACGGTGACGCCGGACCTGTCATGCGTCGGGCGCTGCTGGCGTTGGACGCGGCCCGGTACGGCGACCAGGAGTTGGCAGCCCAGATCACCGCCGTGCCGGTGGAGGGCACTGCCGCGGCGAGGTGGGGAGTGGACTGGGCCACCGGCACCCAGGTCGACCCAAGACTCCGGCACATCATGACCGGCCATGCCGGCCCGGTGCTGTCAGTGGCGACGGCGATGGTGGGCGGGCGTGCGGTGATTGTCACCGGCGGCTTCGACACCACGCTACGAGTGTGGGACCTGACCACGGGGCAGGCAGTCGGCGCACCCCTGGCTGGGCATACCTCCAGGATGTCGGCGGTGGCGACGGCTGTGGTGGACGGCCGCCCTGTTGCCGTCAGCGGGAGCTACGACCTGACGGTGCGGATGTGGGACCTGACCACCGGCAAACAGACCGGCGAACCCCTGACCGGCCACACCGGCGCGGTGCGGTCGGTGGCGACAACCGTGATGGGCGGGCGCCCAGTCGCCGTCACCGGAAGCGATGACAAAACCGTACGTGTGTGGGATCTGACCACCGGTGAGCAGACCGGCGAACCCCTGACCGGCCACAGCAGGGGGGTGTGCGCGTTGGCGACGGCTGCAGTCGACGGCCGACCCGTCGCCGTCTCCAGCAGTACCGATTACAACGAGACGGTGCGGGTGTGGGACTTGACCACTGGCGAACAGACCGGCGAACTGCTGGCTGGCCACGCCAGCGGGGTGCGGTCGCTGGCGACGACCCTGGTCGACGGCCGCCCCGTCGCCGTCACCAGCGGCTACGACAACATGGTGCGGCTGTGGGACCTGGCCACCGGACAACCGTTCAACGAAGCCCTTCCCCTGACCGGCCACACCGGCGCGGTGCGGTCGGTGGCGACAACCGTGATAGGCGGCCGCGTCGTCGCCCTCACCAGCAACGACGACGACGCGGTACGGGTATGGGACCTCACTACCGGAGACCCGATCGGCGAGCCCCTGACCGCCCACAACAGCGGGGTGCGGACCGTGGCCACGGCCGTGGTGAACGGCCTTCCCGTCGCCGTCACCGGCTGCTTCGACACGACGGTGCGGGTGTGGGACCTCGCCATGGGGCGGCAGGTCGGCGCGCTCCCGACCGGCCACACCGACGCGATCCGGTCGTTGGCGACAACCGTGATGGACGGGCGACGTGTCGCCGTCACCAGCAGCGACGACAAGACGCTGCGGGTATGGGACCTGACCACCGGACAGCCGATCGGCAAGCTCCTGACCGTCCACAAGAGCGGGGTGCGGTCGGTGGCCACGGCCGTGGTGAATGGCCTTCCCGTCGCCGTCACCGGTGGCAGCTTCGACGAGACGGTGCGGGTGTGGGACCTGACCACCGGGCAGCAGATCGGCGAACCGCTGACCGGCCACAACAGCGGAGTGCTGGCGGTGGCGACAACTGTGGTGAACGGCCTCCCTGTCGCCCTCACTGGCAGCACCGACAAGACCGTCCGGGTGTGGGACCTGACCACCGGGCAGCAGATCGGCGAACCGCTGACCGGCCACAACAGCGGAGTGCTGGCGGTGGCAACAGCCGTCGTGGACGGCCGCCCGGTCGCCGTCACAAGCAGCGGCATAGGCTTGGGCTCAAGCGATGAGACGGTGCGGGTGTGGGACCTGACCACCAGGCAGCAGATCGGCGAACCGCTGACCGGCCACACCGGCGAAGTGCCGTCGGTGGCGACTACCGTGGTGAACAGCCGTCGCATCGCCGTCA
This sequence comes from Streptomyces sp. NPDC001617, assembly GCF_053596855.1. Taxonomy (NCBI): domain Bacteria; kingdom Bacillati; phylum Actinomycetota; class Actinomycetes; order Kitasatosporales; family Streptomycetaceae; genus Streptomyces; species Streptomyces sp. NPDC001617. The sequence goes on along the minus strand of NZ_JBSFHA010000107.1, from coordinate 28,268 downwards.
CCGGTGGCAGCTTCGACGGGACGGTACGGCTGTGGGATCTCGCCACGGGCCAGGAGGCCGGCGAACCTCTGACCGGCCATACCGGTGGGGTGGTGGCTGTAGCCGCAACTGTGATGGAGCGTCGTCCTGTCGCTGTCACCGGCGACCGGGACGGGACGGTGCGGATGTGGGATCTGACCACCCGCCGGCAGGCCGGTCCGGAGTTGGTGTTCCCCGCATACGTGACCGCGGTGGCGGTGGAGCCGGATGGCAAACTGGTGGTCGGCTTTGGCAACGAGATCGCGGTCCTGACCCGGCGCTGACTCCGAGTCCGCGTGGTGGTGGAACGGCCGGACACGCGGCGGGAATGCCCCAGGGGACGGGGCTGGTTCGCGTGCGTCAGGGGTTGGACAGTCTGAATGCTCATGCCCGGGTCGGCCGGTATCGCAGGTTGTCGCCGAACTCCAGAATCGAGTAGGTGGCGCTCACCGGCCCGACTGCGCCCCGCGCCGCGCGGTTCAGCGCGTCGTCCAGCCACCGGGTGTACCAGGCGAGAAAGCCGACCTCCAGGCAGTACAGGCCGCAAGCACTGCTCAGGCTGTCGGCCCCCACTATGCCTCGTCGCGGACCACGGAGCACGAGAAACTGAAGTGACCCCTCAGGTCCCGATACTTCCGTTTTATGCCGCGAGGTCCAGCCGTTGATGGCAGCGGACCCTCGCCTGGTACGGCGTGATGTAGCCGATGGTCGTCGATGTCGCCCTCACCAACATCCGCAACCGCTCCATCTGAGCAGTCGGACCCCACAGCAGCGACCCCACCCGTCCCCCCTCGCCCCGGCCAGAACGACACACCCTCCCCTTCCCTGCAACAGCCGTGCACTGCTCTGGTCATCGCCACCCAGAAAGAGAAACACCATGTCATCGTTCGCCCCGACCAGCTGTCCCCTCAGAAAGAACGTGACCCGGGCCGGCGTCGCCCTGGCGGCACTGGGTGTGGAAGAAGAACTTCACGGTCGACTTCGCCAACGCCACCAACGACGGCGCCACCTACTCCGGCATGCAGACCACCTTGCAGAACGCCCTGAAGGGCACTGGAACTAGGCTCAACGTCTACAACAACAACTCCTTGGCCACGACGATCTTCCAGAACCTGTCCACGATGATCGCCGCGAAGCCCGACGTCATCATCGAGGTCGATCCCAAGCCGCCGGCCCAGACCTTCCCGCCGCAGACCATCGTCACGAAGGACAACGTGGACACCATCTTCAACAGGGACGGCACGGTGAAGCAGTTCCCGCCGCTGAACTCCGCCTCGCAGTGCCTGGCCACCGACGGCCAGGGCATCCTGTAGAAGCTGGGCACCGTCTCCGGCGTCAAGTAGGCACCACAGCCCGGCTGGGATCGCTGGTCTTCCCCGCCGGGCTCTGGCATGTCCCCGATCGGACACAGCCGCTCACCGCTCGCCCCAGCCCCGTGTCCAGGCTGCCGACACGCCCGTCTGTGTCGAGCCTGCGATCACCAGCTGGCACATCCTGAGCCTGACCTATAACCACCACTCACCATGCCTTTGGAGGAACCCCGTGGCACACCCGCGATCCGCGTGCCGTGGGGGGACACCGCCTCCACCGATTTCGCGAAGGGGACGGTCCGCCGTGGACGCCATCGACGAGAAGATCATCGCCGAGCTGACCCGCAACGCCCGCATCTCGCACTCCGAACTGGCCAGCAAGGTGCTGCTGTCCCGCAACGCGGTGCGCCAGCGCATCGAACGGCTGGAACGGCAGGGCCACATCGCCGGCTACACCATCGTCCGTGCCGGCGACGACACCGGCGATGTCATCTCCGCTCTCGTCCTCGTGTACCGCCAGGACCGCATGCGCGGGAGTGATGTCCTAGCCGCGCTCAAACGCATCCCCGAGGTCGTCATCTGCGAAATTCTCAGCGGCGACTTCGACATCATGGTGCGCCTGGAGGCGGCCTCGCTGGAACGCGTACGAGTCATCTGGGGGGACATCGCGCAGATGCCCGGCGTCCGGGACACCGTCACCGCGCTCACCCTGTCCAGCGTCGTCAACCGCCCGCGAGGAGGGCGGAGTTCAAGGGCACCGGGGTGAGCAGCGCCATCGTCTGGTCCCGGTCCAGCAGCCCGCCCTGGACCACGAGGTCGGCCACGTCCGCCCCGGTGGCGAGGGCCTCTTTCGCGATCCAGGCGGCCGCCGCATAGCCGATGTGGGGGGTCAGGGCGGTCACCGAGCCCACCGACCGGGCGGCCTGGCGGGCCAGGTGCTCCTCGTGGGCGGTGATCCCCACAATGCAGAGCGTGCACAGTGCCGTGCAGCCGCGGGTGAGCCACTGTATCGAGGTCAGCAGCAGGTGCCCGATCAGCGGCTCGAAGGCGTTGAGCTGGAGTTGCCCGTTCTCCGCGGCCATCGTGATCGACACGTCCGCGCCGGCCACCGCGTAGCAGATCTGGTTGACCATCTCCGGGATCACCGGGTTGACCTTGCCCGGCATGATCGACGAACCGGCCTGGCGGGGCGGCAGCGCGATCTCGCCCAGGCCGCTCTGCGGGCCGCTGGACAGCAGGCGCAGGTCGTTGCAGATCTTCGACAGCTTCACGGCCAGCCGCTTCAGGACCCCGGAGACCAGCAGGAAGGCGCCGGTGTCGGAGGTCGCCTCGACCAAGTCGGCAGCCAGCTTCAGCTCGAGCCCCGTGAGGGCGCCCAGATGACGCACCGCCGCCTCGGCGTATCCCGGCTCGGCGGTGATGCCCGTTCCGATGGCGGTGGCGCCGAGGCTGATCTCGTGTAGCAGCGGCAGGAGCTCACGCAGGCGGGCCATGTCCTCGGCCAGGGTCACACCGAAGGCGGCGAACTCCTGGCCGAGGGTCATGGGCACGGCGTCCTGCAGCTGGGTGCGGCCCACCTTCACCACATGAGCGAACTCCGCACCCTTGGCCGCGAACGCCTGGGTGAGCGGGCCGAGTGCGTCCAGCAGACCGCCCAGGGCGGTACCGACGGCGAGCCGTAGCGCGGTCGGGTAGACGTCGTTGGTGGACTGGCAGCGGTTGACGTGGTCGAGCGGGGAGACCACGTCGTAGCGGCCCCGCCCCAGGCCCAGATACTCCAGCGCGAGGTTGGCGATGACCTCGTTGGCGTTCATGTTGGTACTGGTGCCGGCCCCGCCCTGGATGACGTCAACCCGGAACTCGCGGTGGTGGGATCCGTCCTCGATCGCCCGGCAGGCCGCCTCGATCCCCCGCGCGACCTCCGGCGCCAGTGCGCCGATCTCCCCGTTGGCCCGGGCCGCGGCCCGTTTCACGGTGGCCAGTGCACGGACCAGGGCCGGGTGGGCGGCCAGCGGGATGCCGCTGGCCTGGAAGTTCTCCAGCGCACGGGCCGTGTGGATGCCCCAGTAGGGGTCGGCCGGCACTGTCAGCTCGCCCAGCGAGTCGCGCTCGGTGCGGAAGGCGGTCATTGGACCACTTCACTGATGTGATTGACGCAGACGACCTTGGGCTGCGTCATTTCCTCGAAGGCGAAGCGCACGCCCTCGCGGCCCATGCTGCCGTACTTGAACCCGCCGAACGGCATGGCATCGAAGCGGTAGTCGGACGAGTCGTTGATCATGACGCCGCCGGCTTCCAACAGCCGGGCCGCGGTCAGAGCGCGGTCCAGGCGGGAAGTGAAGATGCCTGCGTGGAGGCTGTAGCCGATGGCGTTGGCCTGCTCGATGGCATCCTCGAAGGACGTGAACGGCTGCAGCACGACGACCGGGGCGAAAACCTCCTCCTGCCAGATCGAGCAGGTCGCCGGGATGTCTTCCAGGACGGTCGGCGCATACAGGGAGCCGGTGGCGTCGTTGCCGCACAGCAGCACCGCGCCCTCGGCGACCGCCGTGTCGACCTTGGCCCGGGTGGCGGCCGCGGCCTCCCTGGTGATCATGGGACCGACGTCAGTGCGCTCGTCCAGCGGGTCGCCGACGCGCAGCAGTTTCGTGCGGGCGACGAACGCGTCACGGAACCGTTCATAGACCTCGCGGGCGATGAGGATGCGCTGGGTGCCTATGCAGTTCTGGCCCGCGGCCCAGAACGCACCGGAGACACAGGAGGCGACCGCCTCGTCCAGGTCGGCGTCGTCCATGACGATGACCGGGGCGTTGCCGCCCAGATCCATGGCGAGCTTCTTCAGTCCGGCCGTCCGGGAGATGGCCTCGCCGGTGGCGAAGCCGCCCGTGAAGGACACCATCCGCACGTCGGGAGCGGCCACGACCGCGGCAGCGGCATCGGCGTCGCCGTTGACGACGGTGACGATCTCCTCCGGCAGGCCGGCCTCGATGAGGGTGTCGACCAGGCGCAGCGCAGACAGCGGCGTCAGCGCCGAGGGTTTGAGGATCACCGCGTTGCCGCCCGCGATGGCCGGGCCGAGCTTGTGGGCGACCAGATTGAGGGGGTCGTTGAACGGAGTGATGGCGGCGATGATCCCGAGCGGTTCGCGGGTGAACCAGCCCTGCCGTTTCTCCGAGCCCGCATAAGAGTCGAAGGGGATGACCTCTCCGGCGTTGCGCCGGGCCTCGGCCGCGGACAGGGACAGGGTGTTGACTGCGCGGGCGACTTCTTTGCGGGCCTGGGTGATGGTCTTGCCGGCCTCGCTGACGATCAGCTGGGCGAAGGACTCGGCACGCCGCTCGACCAGATGCGCGGCGCGTTCCAGCATGTCGGCCCTCGCCGCGCGGGACAGTGCGGCCGCGGTGCGGCGTCCGCACCGGGCCTGCTGCAAAATGCTGCCGACCGCGCTGGCGTCGACGGTGGGCACCGAGGCGATTACCTCGCCGGTGTAGGGGTTGTGCACGGGCGCCGTGGCGTTGCCGAACTCGATACTGGGGGGCACGACGGTGTCAGACACGGTGAGTCTCCTGGAGAACCGGGCGCGTGGGGGCGGTGTCGTCGTCCGCGTGGCGCTGGTGGATGGCGATGATGTCCGACAGCAGGGCGTAAGCGGTCTCGATGCGGCCTGCGCCGGGCCCGGAGACCGTGACGGTGCCCAGCAGGTCGGTGTGGAAGGCGACCGCGTTGACCGGCCCGGAGATTCCGGCGAGCGGATGCTGGGCGGGCAGCGCCAAGGGCGCGACGCGGGCATCGACGCTGCCGTCCTCGTGGCGGGTGGCGGAGCCGACCAGCTTCCAGCGCAGCCCCTTCGAGGCGGCGTCCTGCACCTCCAGCGCGGTGATAGCGGAGATGCCCTCGCAGAAGACGTCCTCGCGGCGCAGGTCGGCGCCGAGGACCTCGTTGGCCAGGATCATGACCTTGAGCTGGACGTCGTGGCCCTCGATGTCCGCAGTGGGGTCAGCTTCGGCGTACCCGAGCTCCTGGGCTTCGGCGATGGCCGCCGCAAGCTCGATGCCCTCTTCGAGACGGCCGAGGATGTAGTTCGAGGTGCCGTTCATGATGCCCTGCACGCCCGTGATCTCCAGCCCGCCGAACATGCGCTCGGCGGTGCGCAGAATCGGAGTGCCACTGAGCACCGAGCCCTCGAACTCGAAGCTGACACCACGCTCGGCAGCCAGCTGCTTCAGTGCCCGGGAGGCGAGGGCAACAGGTCCCTTGTTGGTGGTACACACGTGCTTGCCCGATTCCAGGGCCCAACGCACATGGGAGAGGGCAGGCTCGCCGTCGGTGGGGTTCGTGAACGTCGCCTCGACCACGATGTCGGCGGGGACCTCGCGGATCACCCACTCGTTGCGAGCATCGGCGCTGCCGCCGGGCAGGCTGGCGAAGCTGAGCTCCCCGGGTTCGGCCGCCAGCAGCGGGGCAAGGTCGATGCCATCGGTGTCGACCAGGGAACCGGCCCGCAGATCGGTGATCGCCACCACACGCAAGGCGAAGCCCAGGTCCTCGGCCAGGCGTTCCCCGCTCTGGGATATGAGCTCGGCGAGCGCGCGGTTGACGCCGCCGAATCCGATGAGGGCGAGATCGTATCGGCCCATGTGATCGCTCCTTCGCAGTCCGCCGCAGGATCCAGGTGCGGCCCTGCTCAGAGCCTCACTCTCCGGCTTGTCAGCTGCTCCATGCCGTAATGGCCGCAAAGCCTGCCGATCTGACCGTCCCGATGGCGATTCGCCCCAGCCGGTATCGGGCGCAGGGCGTCCGTAGCCCGCCGACCTATCGAAGGCTGGCGCGGCAGAAGCGTTGGTCCACGTCCCAACCGGTGACCAATCCGCACCAGCAGCTCTTCCGGTTCCGCCGACCAGACGTCGGGCCCGTACACCGCCTTGCGCAACAAGGGCGATGCGAGATCACCAACTCCCTCCACCCGGTAAGAGATCACGCGGATAGGCACAGTTGGGGACACCAGAGAGCAGGGACGGGCGCGAGTCCCGATGATCATGGAGTTGCAACGCTCTGTGATCACTGAGGAGACCTGTGCCTGTTCTGCCGTCGTGGCTGACCGAACCGCTCTGGGACCAGTTCGCGGCCCTTCTGCCTGCGCGGCCGGAGTACCACCCGGACCATCCGCTCGGCTGCCACCGCAGGCGTATCGGCGACCGGATTGTCTTCGACAAGCTGCTTCAACTGCTGCGGTTCGGCTGTTCGTACGAGGCGATAGCGGATACGACGTGCTCGGCCACCACGATCCGCAGCCGTCGTGATGAGTGGATACGCCTGGGCGTCTTCGCCGAGTTCAAGCGGATCGCGCTGGAGTCCTACGACCGGATCGTCGGCCTCGTCTTGGACCAGATTGCTGTGGACGGCTGCATCACCAAGGCGCCTGGTGGTGGGGAGGTGGCAGGGCGTTCCCCGGTCGACCGTGGGAAACAGGGCCTGAAACGCTCGGGCATGACGGACGGCTACGGCATTCCGCTGGGCCGCGTCCTGGCAGGAGCCAACCGCCACGACTCCCCGCTACTCGCCCCCACCCTGAACCGCCTGGACGACCTCGGACCGCTGCCCCAGGACATCACGGTTCACCTGGACGCCGGCTACGACTCCGACAAGACTCGCGCCCTGCTCGCTGAACATGGCCTGCACGGCCGGATCGCGCACAAGGGCGAGAAGGCGCCGATTCAGGCGAGTCGGAGGTGGCATGTGGAGCGCACCCATGCCTGGCAGAACGCCTTCCAGCGCCTCGCCCGCTGCTACGAGCGGCGGGTCACCGTCATCAGCGCCTTCTTCGATCTCGCCGACACGATCATCACCGTACGCAGCCTGATCCGCCGGGCATGGACGACCCGCCGCTGGGACGAACGCCCGAACCGCCGCCCGTGAACCCACGCCTATCCGCGCACGACCTAAGGAGTACTCCAGCTGTAGAGCGTTATGTGCCCTGGTTTTGAGGCTGTCCCAGGTGTACCGAGAGTTCGGCGCGACCGCGGGAGGCTGCGCTCCCGACCCCAGTGAGGACACTTCACGAGGATCGCGTTACGAGCTCTTGTGCGTGCGATGTACGTAGTTCTACCGATGACTCATGGCCATGAACCTGGCAGGCTCATCGGCGACGTATCGGCTCATCATTGCGTGGTCACGAGGGTGCGATGAGGCAACGCGACCGTGTGATGGCCAGCATGGATGACGGTCCCACCTGTGCTTGGAGCGGGTGAGCCGCTACTCAGCTACCTGCGGTGAGTGGTCAGGAGGGAGTCCCGGGTTGAGCAGAATCTGGCCTGTGGTGTTGTGGCTCTGGCTTGTGCCGACGACGCTCTTGACGGGATACGGCCTGCTGCGGTGGACGCATGCCCGGAGTGTGCGTCCCTTCCTGACGATGACCACTGGCACGACGGCCGGGTGGCAAGATGCCCTGGAGTCCAACGAATCGGGCGTCGTCCACGTGGGGTACAGGCCGATGGTCGAGTTCGTTACTGAGTCCGGTCAGTCGGTGCGCGCCACGTCGAAGGCGAAACCGCTGGACGCACCACCGGAGGTGGGGCAACAGGTGCCCGTTCTCTATCAGCGCGACCGCCCCGGATGGTGCTTTGTCGGCACCTTGGACGACTACGAGAATGAAGCGCGCGACGATTGGTTGTCGGTAGGCGTGTGCGGTCCCATATTCATCAGCGTTATTGTGGGGCTGGGTTCCCTGATCTGGATGCTGTGGTGACAGGGCAGGGTGGTTCCGGGGTCCCAGCCGCTGCCGGGCCCGAAATAGCGACGACTTCGCCGGGACTTGCCAGTTGCCCAACGGTCCCAGGCTCCGCAGGCACTCGCCCAGGTGCCACATTGAGCCTTTTCCAACCTCAGGCTGATGCGTGGTGAAGGACGAGGACGGCCTTCACCAGGTGCTCGCGGAGGCCGGTCACGACCCGAACGTGGTGACGCTGGCCGTTGCGGAGCCGGGACAGCGGGTGCACCGGCGGCTGGCCGCGGACCCGGACGTGCGCATCGTCGACTTCACCGGTCCGGGCCGCTTCGCCGACTGGCTGGAGCGCAACGCCCCCCAGGCCGTGGTGTTCGCCCAGCGGACCGGCCCGAGCACTGTGGTCGTCGACTCGACCGACGACTACCAGGGCCTGGTGCGGAGCCTGGCCCTGGCCTCCTGCCTGTGCGACGGCACGGTGCGCACCACACCGCAGAACATCCTCGTGCCGGAGGCTGGCTTTCCCACCGACGAGGGGCACAGGACACTGCGGGACCTGGGCGCCGACGTCAGCGACGGCGTGGACCGGCTGCTCGGGCATCCCGCACGCGTGGCACGGCTGTTGGGTGCGATCACCACCGAAGAGGTGCGCGAGGCGCTGACGGAGGCCGCCCTCAAGGGCCCCGTACCGCACGCCTCGGGACCCGTAACCCATCCGGACCATCCGGACGCCGACGTGCGCAGTCCGCTGCTGGTGCGGCTGAACGCCTCGAACGCGCGGATCTTCACGCGGGAGTGGCCTGGGCCGGTCACCTTCCTGGTGGGGACCGATTCGACCTCGCACGACCTGGCGCTCCTGCGCACCATGGCGGACCGGCACGGTGCCCCGTATGCCTCGGTGTACTCCACCGACCCGCTGGTGCTGGCCGCGGCGGAGACGGCGACGCTGGACGCTGGGGTGCATCTGGTGGAGAACCTCGACGACCTGCCGGCGGACCCGTCCTCCGATCTGGCCGAACCGCCGGGCACGGACGCGCACTTCATCACCGGCCGGTTCCGCGTGGTGCGCTCCCGCCGCCGTGCGCCAGCCGCGGCTTCCGCGGCCGCGCCGCCGCCGTTCGCCGTACCCGCGCCTGTGCTCGACCCTGGCCCGGCCGCCGACCTGGTGGACGTGTGAGCGGATCCGGCCGTCCTCAGCCCGTCCAGGTCGCGCCGGGCCCCCGCACTTCGTCGAAGACCAGTCAGGTGCGGGTTGAGCGCACCCCGGTACCGCCTGGATGTTCTCCAGCACGACCTGCCACAGCGACAGGTTGTCTGGTTCGCGCACCAGCACCAGATCGGCGCCGCTGCATGCTGTCCAACCTGTCGGCCGACTCGCCTGACAAGGCTCCTGCACAACAGCGGTGTCCCGGGGACGCCATGGTGCAGCGCCTTCAACCAGACCACAGGGCACATGCCCACCCGCTGACCTCGCGGAATTACGTAATTGCACTGATGTGGACGAGCTGAGCCCCAGTGCAGGGTGAAGCCTCCCTGCCCCTGAGCCTGACAACGTGTGGAAACTGTTCCATGTTCTATGAGAACACTGTGCGCCCCATCGCCCCGGCGGCCGATGAGCGGTCGGCGACGCCGGACGACACCGACACCCCGCCTTGGACGGTCGAGTGGGCAGCCGACGAAGCTTTCTGCCCAGACCGGGAGGACGACCGGCCAGGCCTGGAGAACACCGCCGCGGCGATGGCCATCGCAGCTCTGACCGGCAGGCCCGTCGTCGTGACCGCGGCGAGGAGGGGAACGGTCCGGGTCCGGGACCTGGCCACCGGCGAGCACTACGCCACGCTCAGCGGTCACCGCGAGTGTGTGAACGTCGTCGCCACCGCGTTTGTGCGGGGCCAGCCGACTGCCGTCACCGGCAGTGTGGACGGGTCGGTACGGACATGGGATCTGGCAACCGGCCGACAGACCCGACCCGGTTTCGTGTTTCCTCGTGGCGTGAACGCGCTGTCGCTCTCTCCCGACGGCTGCGTGACGGTCGGCTTCGACTCCGAGCTGGGCGTCTTGTGACCGTCCGTGGTGTGGGCGGTGACCCGCGTGCGCCCGGCCGTTTCGGGCACACGGCCCCGGTACTCGACCCGAGGAAACCCCGAGAGCTGCGACAGGCGGCTCGCCTGAGGTATGGAGCGCGATGCGTGTGATGGCCGGAAGTGAACGGCCGCGGGTGCTGTTGGCCGATGACGACGAGGCGATCACCGCTCAGCTGGCCCCTCTGCTGGAACGGTCGGGCTTCGTGGTGGATGTGGTCCACGACGGCGGGGCCGCCCTGCGGCGTGCCACGGCGATGCCACGACCCGACATGGTCGTCCTGGACGTGCAGATGCCCGTGCTGGACGGCCGTGAGGTGTTGCGACGCGTGCGGCAGTCCGGCAGTTGGCTGCCGGTGATCCTGCTGACCCAGGTGGGCGAGTCGGGTGAGCGGGCGATGGCGTTGGAAGAGGGCGCCGACGACTACCTCAACAAGCCCTTCGACCCTTATGAACTCACGGCCCGGCTACGCGCGGTACTGCGCCGGGCAGGTCGCGGGCGGCCCCCGCTGAGCGCGGCGAGGACGGTGCGGGCTGGGGAGTTGAGGGTGGACCGTACTGCCCGGCGGGTATGGCTGAAAGACCGGGAACTGGTCCTCACGCCGAAGGCCGGTGCCCTTCTCGACTACCTGGTCACCCACCCCGACGAACTGCTCTCCAGGGAAAGGCTGCTGGAAGAGCTCTGGGGGTGGGAGACCGCCAGCACCACCCGCGCCGTGGACAACCGGATCGCCGAACTGCGGCGTGTGCTGGGAGACGATCCGGCCGAGCCCCGATGGATCGACACCGTCACAGGCCAGGGCTACCGCTTCATCGCACTGGTCGAGGCCGGAACGTGAACCGACCCGTACGCCGCTCCCGGCTGCTCGTCGCGGCGGCGCTCGTCGTCGGCGCCGCTGGTGCCGGAATCACCTCGTTGACGCTGGACGGCGTGATGGTCGACGTGCGGCTCGCCCCCGCCTTGGCCGTCGCCGGAGTCGCCGTCTGCGCCGCGGCGACGGTGATGGCCGTCGCCCTGGCGCGACAGCGGACACGACGACTGATCGACACAGTCAGGGACGAGGCCAGGGAGGAGCACCGCCGCTTTCTGCGGCGGCTGGATCACGAGCTGAAGAATCCGCTGACCGCGATCCGGCTCGGGATCGCCAACCTTCAGGCAACCGATCTGGACGAGTCGGCCCGTGGCACCGCCGCCCGGGTGGACGAGCAGGTCCTGCGGATGACACGGATCACCAGGGATCTACGCAAGCTGGCGGCAGTGGAGGACCAGCCGATGGAGCGTCTCCCGGTGCCGCTTGCCGAACTGCTGGAGGCGGCGGGAGAGGCCGCCAGAGAGCTGCCGGGCGGCGACGAGCGAAAGATCACCGTGACCGTGCCGGACGTGCCCTGGCCCCTGCCGCGGCCACCCGGCGACGCGGACCTGCTGGAGTTGGCACTGCACAACCTCGTGGCCAACGCGGTCAAGTACAGCGGACCTGGGTGCTCCATCGCGCTGCGGGCCTTCGAGGAGAACACGCATGTGACCGTCGAGGTGGCCGACACCGGCCAAGGCATAGCCGCCGACGAACTCTCGCACGTCTGGGAGGAATTGGTCCGCGGCAGCGAGGTCCGCGACATACCCGGCAGCGGACTCGGGCTGGCCCTCGTGCAAGCCGTAGTCTCCCGGCACGACGGCGCATGCGAGATCCGCAGTTCACCCGGCTCCGGCACGGTGGTGCGGATACGCCTGCCGCTGACCTGACGCCTGGCCCGTCCCCGACCTGGTACACCATGTCGCCGATCTGGCACACAGGTGCCGCATGGGTGCGACAGCGCGCTCCTACGCTTTTGACATCGCCAAGGCTTAAGCCCCACAGCAAGCCGTTGACCAGCCACAAAACGAAAGTACTGCCATGCGCATACAGACCCTGCTGCCCGCCGCCCTGATCACTCTCACCCTCTCGGCGACCGTGGGCTGCTCCGTCAACCTGTCGCAGCCCGCCAAGAACGAACCGACGCGGACGAAGACCCCGACGGCCGCCGCCGGCACGAGCACGAGCAGGAGCCCCAGCGCCGACAGCAGCGACAGCAACGGCTCTTCTTCCCCCTCCACCGACACCGCACTCAAGGTCAGTGGCACCGGGGTCACTCAGACCATCGACTGCGCGGGGCGGGATGTCGTCATCGACGGTGGCACGAACACCCTGGTTTTCAAGGGAGACTGCGGAACAGTCACCCTCAACGGCTCGGGAAACACCGTCGGGGTGGAGTCCGTCGACACCATGAAGGTCAAGGGCCAGGCCAACACCGTGTACCTGAAGACCGTCGGCACCATAGACACAGCACAGACCACAGGCTCCACGGTGGGCTGGGTCGCCGGAGCCGACGGCGGCAGTCCCAAGATGTCCGGTGGCGGCAACCTGAACACCGTGGAACAGATCAGCGAGCAGGAATACGAGAGCGACATCAGCTGAACGCGACCTGACACTGTCGTGCCGAAGGCGGCATCTGGCTTGTACTTCTGGCAGACCCTCTCCAGGGCTGGATCATGAGGGGCTGATGCACGATCGGCTGACATCTGTCACCCGAACCTGCATCAGCCCCCAGCGACCGGCTGCCGCTTGCGAACTACGCCGAGGCGCTTCGGCAGTTCCAGGCTGGCAAGGGCCGCAAGATCCAGGTGCTGCCGTGACGGCCAGTATCGAACCTGGACAGGACTTGACCTGCACCGAGCCGATGCCCGGAGCCCATGCCGCCGGAGTAGAAACGGCCGCCCGCTCGCTCCCGCGCTTGTCGTCGGGGAAGCCCTGGTGGACATCATCACCAGTCCCGACGGCTCGCGCCGCAGCCACCCCGGCGGCAGCCCAGCCAACGTAGCCCTGGGATTGGGCAGGCTCGACCACCCCGTCAGGCTCGCCACCCGTCTGGGTGACGACACCCACGGACTCCTCGTACGGAAGCACCTGGAGGCTGGCGGGGTCGAACTATCACCGAGATCCGTAGCCGACACCGACACCTCCACCGCGACGGCCGTCCTCGATAACGCAGGAGCCGCGAACTACTCCTTCGACATCACCTGGGAACTGTCGGCAGTCGTCGAGAAAGCCCTGCTCGACGGCCCGCCCGTCCACGTCCACACCGGCTCCATCGCCACTGCCCTCAGCCCAGGAGCCAACCAGGTCCTGAAAACCCTGCACGCCCTCCGTGCCTCAGCCACCATCTCCTACGACCCCAACCTGCGGCCCGCACTGCTCCGCTCGCCGGAGCAGGAACGTGAACGTGTGGAGCAACTCGTCGCCATCAGCGACGTGGTGAAGGCCAGCGAAGAGGACGCCTTCATGGCAGGGCTGGTCAGCTGGCTGCTCCATGCCGGGCTGCTGGGAGGCGGTCCTGGAGCCGAGGCAGCACGCGCGGCATTGCATGCGGCGACCGAAACCGACAGGCTGCCATCGGTTCTCCACGAGGCACTGGCGAGGGTTGCTCTCGCCGCTGCCCTCACGTGCGCACGCGAGGGAGCGGACTCTCTCACTGCAGCAGAACTGGTGTGAGCTGACGGCCCGTCCGTCTCACTCCGAGGGTGGGTTACTCAGGTTGAACTCGCAGTGTCCGGTGGCCCGTGACGGTTTTGATCGTTGAGTGAGCCGAGGCTCGTTGCTGTAGTTGTCACACAGGCAGGACTATTGTCGTCGGTGACGTTGCGGGTGCAGGAAACGTTGACCGCCTCACCGAACTCTGTGGTACAGCGGTGCGGAGCTCGGCGTCAGCAGCGCGCAGGCGTAGTGGTTTCTGGACGTAGATCGCGCTCTCATCGTGATCCAAGGTGTCGTTCCAGGCCCGTGTTCGACGCTGTTTGCGAGGGGTGGATCGCCTCTCAGGACTGGGCCCCCAACTCGTAGGACGGCTTTTCGTCGGCTGGGGTGCGCCGGCGGCGCAGTCTTCGCGGGTCGAGGGCTTCGCCGAGTGGCCCGGCGATACTGCTTGCTGTCATGGTGTGGCCGACGATCAGTATCGCGAGGGACACCTTTTCGCCCTGTGTGCCGGGGACGGGCGGCCTCGGGCCGAGCTGCGGATCAGCCTTCTCCTGGGGGTCGGAGGTGACCTGCACGGTAGTGCCGACTCGTGGGTGTCCCTCGACGTCGGCGGTGACGGTGATCGTCTTGCCGTTGCCGAGACGGACATCGGTTTCGATGAAGTCAATGCCGCCGTTGTCGCCCCTTACGGGCTCGGACTTGGTGACCACGCCCGTGGCCGTGACTCCGCGGTCGTGCAGGATCTGCTGGTCGCCATCCGTCGTGCCAAATATGATGCCGCTGAACAAGCCGCCGAACACGATCACAACGCCGACGAAGCAAACCACGGCCTTCCATTTGCGAGCCCGGTGCCCCTTGACGTACCAGAACATCAGCACAGGCACGCCGAGATAGACCCCATGCCCCGTCCTCTGCGCCTCGGCCGCCGCATCGTCGCGCCTTCCGCAGCCGCGCGCACTGCCGCTCAAGCTGGCGGTGCTGACCGCGAGTTGGACTGTCCTGCGCAACGACGAAGCTCCTGGTAGACGGGTTCTCGACCAAGATCACCTGTGTCTGCCAGGAGCTTCGCGTGCTTGTCTACCCGTCCTCGATTGATCTGTCCAGCCGCACCTTGCGGTTCCTGACCGGGCAACTGACAGCCCGGCGGCAGGAGATCGGAACGCGGTGGCGGCGCCTTCCTGCCGGACGTCAGGCCCTGCTCGCCCTGGCCCACCTGCGGTGCGGTGACACTTACGCCCAGCTCGCCGCCGGATTCGGCATCGGGATCGCGACCGTGCACCGCTACATACGTGAAGCCGTAGAGACCCTGGCCGCCCTCGCCCCGTCCCTGGACCAGGCGATGACGACGATCCGGACGAAGGCGTTCGTCATCCTCGACGGCACCTTGCTGCCCATCGACCGCATCGCCGCCGACACCCCGTACTACTCCGGGAAACACAAACGCCACGGCATGAACGTCCAGGTCCTCTCTGATCCGTTCGGACGACTGCTCTGGGCCTCGCCGGCACTGCCCGGATCGACTCACGACCTGACCGCCGCGCGGCAGCACGGGATCATCGAAGCCCTCGCCGGTGCGGGGCTCAAATGCTGGGCGGACAAGGCATATCAAGGCGCCGGCGGATCCGTCCGGGTTCCGTTTCGGGGCCGCCGTCTCCAGCAATGGAAGCGTCTCCATAACACCACCCACGCCAAGATCCGCTGCCTCGGCGAGCGGGCCATGGCCACCCTCAAGGGATGGCGCCTCCTGCGGAAGCTTCGCTGCAGCACCAACCGGATCACCGACGTGGTGAAGGCCGTCCTCGTCCTTCACCACGCATCAGCCTGAGGTTGGAAAAGGCTCATTGAGCTGCACCCCCGTTTCGTGGAGTCCCTGATGCCAGGGTTAGGGCGTGCAGATCTTTAACCCTTGGCTTCCCGTTCGGTGGGTCGTTGCTCTGGTATAGGTGGGCTGGAAGTACAACGGGCCGTGCTGTAGCGAAGTTCGGGGCGATTTTGCCGCACCTCGACGAGCGACAGCGTCGTCTGTTGATAGGAGCCGAGGCCCGGTCACTCGGGCACGGTGGAATCAGGGCGGTCACCCAGGCCGCCGGTGTCCGTGAGGCCACTGTGTCGCTCGGGGTGCGGGAGCTCGACTTGGGCGAGGCTCCGTTGGGACGGGTCCGCAGGGCCGGCGGCGGCCGTAAGCGCGTCGTCGACCTCAACCCACCAGAGGACCCGCTTCGTCGCCCGCTACCTGCGCGACCGGGACCTTCAGCGCGAGATCGAGGAGGGCCTGAACATGGTGGAGGCCTGGAACCGCGCAAATGCGGTGATCTATTACGGCAAGAGCGGCGAGATCTCCAGCAACAACCGCGAGGAGGTCGAGTTGGCGGCGCTGTGCCTGCGCATCTGCCAGGCCTCGATCGCGTTCTTGAACACCCTCATGCTCCAGGACGTCCTCGCCGAGGAGCAGTGGTCCGGCCGGCTCACCCCGGCCGACCGGCGCGGCCTCACCCCGCTCTTTTGGGGCCACATCCGACCCTACGGGGAGGTGCGGCTCGACCTCGGGACACGCCTGGCCATCGGCGCTGACGCTGTGTGACGTATGCCGGCGCTCACGGGTTGTTCAACCTCTGACTCAGGACACTTGGAGGCGGCCGCGACGGCGGGATCCGAATCGTCTGCGGGAGCGGGCGCACCATCCACATCCTGAGTAGGCATGGCCCGCTGTCCGGCGCGGCCGCGCATCAGCACCAGGTAGCCCGCCGCGCTGACCAGGCCGAGCCCGGCGCACGCGCCCCAGACCGAGTCAGCGCCGAAGGACGCCAGCATCAAGCCGCCGGTCAGCGGGGCCAGGAACGAGGAGACCTGCCAGGCCAGCGAGAAGACGCCCTGGTAACGGCCGCGGCCGTGCACCGGCGCCAGCGCCGCGATCACGGCCTGGTTGGCGGGCGTCCACAGGATCTCGCCCAGCGTCCACACCACTACGGCCAGCGCGTACAGGGCCATCCCGCCGGAGCCGCCGCCCACCAGGGCGCAGGCGGCGAAGCCGAAGCCCTGCAGCAGCGAGGCCCAGGCCAGCGCGGCGGCGCGGCTGCGGCGCTCCGTCAGCCGGGTCAGCGGGATCTGCACGAGCACGACCAGCACCGAGTTGATCGCGACGACCAGCCCGAATTCCTGCGCGGAGTAGCCCTGGCGGCCCATCACCACCGGCAGCGCGAACCCACCCAGGCCGATCACCATCGACAGCAGGAAGGTCAGCCCGACCAGGCTCATGTAGGCGGTGTCGCGGAAGACTGTGCCCATGCTGATCTCCCGATGCGCTGCCACCCCAGCCGCAGGAGTGCGCTCGGGCCGGGTCTCCGGGATCCGTCGGAAGACCACCACCGCGCACAGCAGCGTGGTGACCGCGTCCGCCCAGAACAGCAGCAGGAAGCCGTGCGCGGCCAGCACCCCCGCCGCCGACGCGGAGATCGCGAAGCCGATGTTGATTGCCCAGTAATTCAGCGAGTAGGCGCGCACCCGGTCCCCCTGGGGCACCAGGTCCGCGATGATCGCCGAGATGGCCGGGCGCGCCGCGTTGCCGGTCAGCCCCAGCAGGCCGGCCACCAGCGCGATCAGCGCCGGGGCGTGCACGTAGCCGAGCAGCACGGTGGCGCAGGCGGCCAGCGACTGGGCCAGCACCAGCGTGGGCCGCCGCCCGATCCGGTCTGCGCCGACGCCCCCGGCCAGCGCCCCGGCTACCCCGCCCAGCCCGTACGCGGAGACCACCAGCCCGGCCACGGCCGGGGAGAAGCCGCGCACCGCGGTCAGGTAGAGGGTGAGGAAGGTGACCACGAAACCGCCGAGCCGGTTGACCAGGGTGCTGGTCCACAGCCACCAGAAGGTGCGCGGCAGTCCGCCGACCGTCTCACTCAGTAGAACTCGTGCGCGGGCAGGGTGGCGCATGGGGCTCCGATCTGTAAGTGCCAAATAGATGGAGGGGGTATTACGCACTGGTGGGCGGGGACGCCAGCGGATGAACTGGTGACCATGACTGAAGCTCCCTGCCGTCTTGTGCTGCTCCGAAGAACCTCTTCGCGGGCTGGGTCGGCGTCGACCTACCAGCTGGCCGAACAGAGGGACCTGACCGATGAGCGCGAACGGGTCCGTGCCCCGGCTGGCGACAACCCCGCCTTCTGGGCAGCAGCGATGACCACTGACGCAGATCGCAAACAGCTCCTGCGTCACTTGGTCAGAAGGGTGAGCCCCGCCGCCGTCGGGGACGGTGAGCGGGTCACCGCCCGGATCGCCTGTGAGCGAAGGATGGACAATCCGCCGAGGCCAAGGCCACTTGGTCCGTGTCACCGCAACTTTGACGCTGCACCGGGCCGCCCTCACCCCGGTGCGCCGAACTCGCCCAGGGCGGCAGCGCGTCGGCCCTGCGCAAGGCCTATCGGGTCTACACAGGCCGCATCTCAGCAGCCCAGGCGCGGTTCCAAGCTGAAAGCCCAACGGCCGGCTCATCCGACTCTCAGACGCCGGCCGCCAGCGGCGGTTCCTCCGCGCTGTTGAGGCCCAGGCCGCTGCACGGGGGCGGGCCGTGCAGACGATCACCGCCCCGATGTAGGGTACGCCCGCCCGGTGGGCCGCGGTTTCACTCGTAGCAGTCCGGGGGAAAGCGCAGCTGCTGGGCCTGCTGGGCGTCGTGGGGGAACATCAAGATCGCGCCTTGTTGTTCCGCGAGTTCCAGGAGCACGGCGGCGGTCCCGACGCTGGTTGGGGGATCTTCGAATGCCTGCCAGTTGCCGGTGTCGAGAAAGTCCTGATTGGGGATCGCGTCACCGCACAGCAGCACTGGTGCGCCGCTGCGCAGACGGACGAAGACGGACTGATGGCCCGTGGTGTGGCCCGGGGTGGACAGCACGGTGACACCCGGCACGATCTCGGTGGCGTTGTCGACTGCGGTGATCGAGGCGACGTGATCGAAGTATCGGTACTGGGAGGCCGTGGGGTGCCGTGTGACGCGGTGGAGTTCGTGGCTCGTGACGTACATCTGCGCCTGGGGGAAGAGGTTGTTGTTCCCGCAGTGGTCGAAGTGCAGATGGGTGTTGACGACATGGGTGATCTGGCCAGGGCGGACGCCGACCCCGCCGAGGCGGGCCTGCAGTGTGTCGCGGGTGGACAGCAGAGGGGTGATGGCGTCTTCATGTTCCGTGCCTCTGTAGGAGAGACCGGGGTCCTGGACGTGCCCGTCGGCCATGCCTGTGTCGACGAGCATCCATCCCAGGTCGCCGAGGTCGAGCAGGTAGGCCATGACGGGGAAGCGGTAGCGGCCGTTGCTGTGAGCGGCCAGGCCGGTTTCGCCGGGCAGCATCTCGTCGAGCGTCGTGTCGAGTTCGCCGAGTCGGAGCACGAACAGCCGCTCCACGCAGGTTTGCTGGGCCGACAGGCGTGCCTGAGGCTGGTGGAGGAGGTGGCCGGTGGCGGGGTTGTCGGGGTCTCGGGTCATCGCGGTTCCTCACCTTCTGTGCGGGGCCACCGGGCGTGCCTGCAAGGGGGACGGTTCTGCCTTCGTCCCTGCGCAGCGAAGGCATGGGGTCTCGCCTGGGGCGGCGGATCGAGCGTGGTGGAAGGTCAGGGGGACTGTGACAGGTCGGTGCGCAGGACGGGCGGGGCGTCGTCCGCTGCCGACTCGGTGTCGTGGATCTGCGAGGGAGCGAGTCCTTCGTCGCGGGTGAGCAGCTCACCGGCGCGGCGGGCGACGGCGGGCCGGGAGGCAATGCCGATGGCAGTGACGGCGACGATACCGAGGAACAGGCCGGGGCCCCACCAGGCCGAGCCGGAGGGGAAGGGGTAGACGTTGCGGAACATGGTGTATCCCAGGACCACGGCGCCCAGGGCGGGCATCACGATCTCCCAGCGAGAGACCTGATGGCGGCCTGAGAAGAAGAGCAGTTTGGCGGAGCCGATGTTGGTCATGAAATAGGCCACGAGCAGAACCAGGGTGCCGGCGGTTCCTGCGTCCACGGCGACGGTGAAGGGATCCGCATGGAAGAGAGCTCCGCCGGCGGCAATGAAGACCAGGGAGCCGACGATCAGCGCGCCGACGGCGCGTGCCGGGATCCGGTGCGTGGGCGACACGTGGGCGAGGGACTTGGGGCCGGCTCCGTCGCGGGACATGGCGAAGACGAGGCGAGAGGAGCCGGCTATGCAGGCCAGGGAGCATCCCGCGGCGCTCAGGGCCGCTCCGATGGTGATGACATGGCCGATCCAGTGTCCGATGTAGGCGGAGCCGAGATCGCCCATCAGTGAGGGGGAGTTGACGAACGTGTGGATACCGCTGGCGTCGGTTCCGAAGCCCATGACCTGGATGGCCGTGACCACGATGAAGAACAGGCCGCCGAAGATCACGGTACCGAGAATGGCGCGGGGGACGTCGCGCCGCGGGTTGGCGGTTTCTTCTCCGAGGGTGGCTGCGCCCTCGAAGCCGGCAAAGGAGAGGAACCCGAAGACCGTGCCGAGGAAGATGCTGGACAGGTCGGAGCCCGAGGGCATGGCGAACGAGGACAGGTCGAACGTCTGCCCGTGAGGGGCGCTGTGAGTGGAGACCCGGTACAGCACGGTCGCCGCGACGACGAGGATGAGTAGGACGGTGATGCCCTCGACGGCAAGCATGATGCGGGTGCCGCCGCGGGCCGGGCGGGTGGCGAAGTACCAGACGATCGCGAGTGCGAGAGCGGCGATGACGAAGGCCGTGGACTGCGGGACGCTGCTCCACACGCCGGAAACCTGCAGCTCGTCGGCGGTGAACCGGCCGGCGGCGATAGCGGTGTAGATGGCGAAGAACACGTACGCCGCTGCGAGCAGCCAGCCGGAGAAGATGCCCGCCCGGGGGCCGATGGAAGCGCCGACGTAGCCGTAGACGGATCCGGCGTGGTTGAACCTCTGGCTCAGACGCACGAAGGAGTACGCGATGAGCAGCGCACTTGCGGTGGCGAGGGTGAAGGAGAGCGGCACTGCTCGGCCCACGACGCTGGCGGTGCCCTGGGGGTTGGCGTTGGATGCCATCGCGGGCGCCATCAGGGCGATGGACACGCCGATGGCCTCCCAGACGCTGAGGTTGCGCCGAAGTCCCGGCTTGGTATCTGGGTTGCTCTGTGCGCTGCTGGAATCGTGCATGGTCTTGCTCCTGGTGCTTGTAGAGGTCTCCGAGGGTGCATGTGGGAGCGCCCCTGATGCGATGAACGGGGTGAGGTCCGGCGCGTGGTCAGCGTGCTTTCCGGGTCAGACGGACCAGGCGAGCCGGAAGCGATGAGCGAGGGTGTCCGTGTCGACCTCGCCGAAGGCGCTCTGCTCGTAACGGCGGCAGGCAACGGTCGCGTTCACGTTGTCGTCGCCCAGCAGCCGCCGGGCGAGGTGGGATGTGTCGAGGCGGTCGATGACCTCCTTGGGGTCCGCGGAGAGGATGTGGATTCCGGCCTCTTCGCGCCCGGCTTCGGTGAGGCGGCCGGGATCGTCCGTCACTTCACCGGGGAGCGGTGAACGGGTGCGGATGCCGTCGTGGGCGAGAGCGAGGATGGCCGCGGAGGCGAGGTAGACGTTGGCCGAGGGGTCGACGATCTTGACTTCGACGTTGGCGCCGTGCGGGTTGGCGGGTCCAGCGGCGAGGAACCGGACGGCGGCCTCGCGGTTCTCCGTGCCCCAGCAGGCGTACGCGCCCGACCACGAACCAGGGCCGAGGCGCTTGCCGGACAGTACCGAGCCTGTGAGGAAGCCCTGGATCTCGGGCAGGCCGCGTACGAGACCGCCGATGGCCGACTCGCCCTCGGGGGTCAGTCCGCGCAGGCCGTCGCCTCCTGCGAACACCGGCGTACCGGATCGCAGCAGTGAGATGTGCTGGTGGGCGCCATTGCCCACGGTGCCGGGGAACGGCGCGGGAGAGAACGAGGCGGCCAGGCCGTGCTCGCGTGCGACACGGCCCACGATCACCTTGGCCAGGCACAGGGTGTCGGCGGCCGCGACCGGGGAGGCGGGCGGCAGGGAGAACTCGAACTGGTGCGGCCCGTATTCGGCATGCACCTGTTCCAGACTGACGCCGGCGAGCTCGGCCGCGGCGTAGAGGTCGCTGAGGAAGGCCTGCCGGTCCAGCAGCCCCGTGATGCCGTAAGGCGTCCAGCCAGAGGTCAGCGGCCTGCCGTCGGGGTGTACCAGGACGAACTCCAGTTCGTGGCCGACGAGTGCGCTGTAGTCGTCGGCCGCCAGCTCGGCCTCGATACGTGCAAGGGTGCCGCGGGCACAACTCGCGACCGGGAGCCCGTCCTGCGAGAACAGGCTCGCCGGCCCCCAGGCGACGCCGCCGCCCAGCCGGCGCAGGCCGGCGATATCCAGACGCAGGCGCAGGTCGCCGACGGGACTGATATCCGGCGTGAACGCGATGCCGCCGTCGATCGTGAACACGTTCCACACGGGGGCGGAGCCCAGACCGGAGCGGTGGAACGCCGCGAGACGGGCGAGCGGGATGCTCTTGCCCAGAACGAGGCCTGCGGCGTTGACCATCGAGCCGATGACCAGGGTCGTCCCGGCACTCGCCTGCTCGTCCATGACTGCTTCGAGGACCGAATCATCTGCGGTGAATGTGAACTGACTCATGGCGGCCATGGTGCACCGAAGCCTTGTCGATTTCATTACACGAGTGCAGAAATTTTAGAAAAGTTAGGATACCGTCATCATCGTTCGGCCCTGGATCACCCGGGACCGGGCGGA
Organism: Streptomyces sp. NPDC001617; assembly: GCF_053596855.1. NCBI lineage: Bacteria > Bacillati > Actinomycetota > Actinomycetes > Kitasatosporales > Streptomycetaceae > Streptomyces > Streptomyces sp. NPDC001617. The sequence goes on along the minus strand of NZ_JBSFHA010000107.1, from coordinate 5,905 downwards.
CAGGGAACCGTCGAAGCTTGGAAGGACACCGCAAGATGTGCAGACTGCTCGGCTTCGCGGCCGCCGGGAGTGCCAGCCTCAGTCAGCTGGTGGGAGAGGGGCAGTGCAACCGCTTCCTGCGGATGTCACACCTGCACGCCGACGGGTGGGGCACCGCCTGGGTGGACGGCCTGGGAGGCGTGGCCACGCACCGCGACCCGAACCCCCCGCAGAACGGCTCCGCCGCGGCCGCCGCGAGGATCGCGCTCGCAGGCAAAGCCCGAGCGCGGCTTGTGCACCTGCGGATGGCCACGAGCGGGCTGCCCGTCAGTCCGGAGAACACTCATCCCTTCGTCGCCGACGGGGTGGCCTTCGCCCACAACGGTGCCATCACCCCGAAGGCACAGCTGGCCGCACTCGTGGATCCGGCCTACCGCACAAGCGCCGCCGGAGACACCGACTCCGAGCTCTACTTCGCCCTGGTGCGCCAGCACGCCGGACGATCGGGAGACCTGCTCGCGGGTGCCTGCTCGGCAGTGACGCACCTGCGCAGCCTGTTTCCCAAAGCCAGTCTGAACGCCATGCTCCTCTCCCGCGACCAGTTGATCGTGGTGCACTCCAGCGAGCATTCCCCCATCCCTGTCAAGGAGCTCGCCGCGACCGGGATCGCGGAGGCGGACCTCCCCCTCGGGCACCTCGACAGCTACTTCCAGATGTCTTACACGCGCCTGGCGGACGGATCACTCGTCTTCTCCTCCACCGGCCTGGACACCACAGGCTGGACACCGCTGGCGCCGGCCACGGTCACGGCCGTGGACCTGCACTCCCTGCAGGTGAACACGCAACGCCTGGAACAGGAGGTCCTACAATTCGCGGAGTGACCAGCCTGAGCACTCACGGCAAGACCCCCGAGACGCCGCGGGCCATACCCGAGCGAATCGAATCCGTGGCAAACCTGATTTCCGACAGGTCGGCCGCCCTGCGACCGGCCGAGCGCAAGGTCGCCCGGGTCCTCATGACCGACTACCCCACTGCGGGACTCGGCACCGCCGCGTCCCTCGCAGCGGCGGCCGGAGTCAGCGCTCCCTCGGTCGTACGCTTCGCCACGGCCCTCGGCTTCGAAGGCTTCAACGCCCTGCAGGCGGCCCTCAAGAGCGAATTGCGGTTGCACTCGGAGGGCCCGCTCGGACAGATCGCATGGGAGCCTGTCCCCGGATCGAAATCCGAATTGCTCGTCCAGCGCGCGCAGACCATGACGAAGAACGCCGTCAGGTCGCTGAAGAAGATCCCGTCCGAAGACCTTGACAACGCCATCGCCCTGCTGTCGGACACCTCCCGCAAGCTGTACCTCAGCGGCGGCCGCTACTCCTCCATCCTCGCCAAGGACCTCACCCTCAACCTTGAGACAATCCGCCCCAAGGTCCGCCACCTCGACGACCCCTACGGCACAGACCTGTCGACGATCATGGCGCTGAGCCGCCGCGACGTTTACGTGATCTTCGACTTCCACCGCTACCAGCAGTCGACCGTCGACCTCGCCAGGCAGGTCCGCCGGCGCGGCTCGACGATCATCCTCGTGACCGACGAGCAGCTTTCGCCTGCCGTGGAGGACGCGCAGGTGGTTCTTCCCGTCAGCGTCACCTCCCCGGCGCCGTTCGTCACTTTCAGTGCTGGCATCATCCTCATGGAGCTGCTCGCTCTGGAGGTGCTTCACAAGCTCGGCGATCGCGGCAGACAGCACCTCACCACCTGGGAGACGGTCCGTGGGCGCGAGCTGATCTCCAGCAGCGAGGACGAGCCAGGCACACGCTAGCCCCCAAGCCGCGTGCCAGCTGGCGACTGCTCGGGCGGCCCCTCGCAGGTGGTCTGAGAGGGCATTTGATCTAGGCGAATTGCCCTTTCTGTTCTGGTAGATACCTCACCAAGCGCATAACGGACTAGACGACATCCGCCTGGCGAGGAACTTACTAGTAGATAAAGGGCAATTCACCTAGATCAAATGCCCTCTAAAGACCGGGCGGCACCAGGACTCTAGGGCGTGTGTCGAAAGTGGATCAAGATACTCGTTCTGGCCTTGGTAGGTGTCATGCGATGCTCGCGTCATGACTGATCAACGTGAGGTTGCCATCGTCCGCTGGCCAGGTCAGGCCCCTTCCGTCGAGGATGGGCTGGCAGATCTGCTGGCGGCCTACCATCTGCAGACGCAGGCCGAGAAGGGTGAGGCCGTCGCCGGTGTGGATGGGTTGCCGGACCGCTACCGGGTAGAGATCGCGGATCCGCAGGCCGTGTTCGTTGACGATGTCGTGCTGCTGGCGTTGAGCGGGGACACCGCGGTGGGCTGCCTGGTGTTGACCGCCTCTGTCGACGGACGGTCCGAGGTGAAAAGGCTCTGGACGGACCCGGCGTTCCGGGAGCGGGGCATCGCGTCCAGCCTGGTCAGCGCCGCGCTTGTGCATGCTGCGGAAGGCGGCGTCAGCGCGGTGCGGCTGTCGGTGTGGAAGTGGCGGGCAGGCGCGATCGCCCTGTACGAGCGGCTCGGATTCACCGTCACCGAGTCGTGGGACGAGCGGGGCCAGCTGGTCTGCATGGAACGAGCCGTGTGAGTGGTCACAGCCATTCGTTGATGGCCGCGACGAGGACGGTCGCCTCGTAGCGGACTGCGAGCTTGTCATAGCGCGTCGCCACGGCGCGGTGTCTTTTGAGGCGATTGATGCCGCACTCCACTGCATGCCGAGCCTTGTAGTCCGCCGGGTCGAACTTCGGCGGCCGGCCGCCACGGGAGCCGCGTTTCTTGCGGTTGCGGGCCTGGTCGGCCTTGTCCGGGATGGTGCAGCGGATTCCACGCCGCTGCAGGTAGGCGCGGTTCTTGTGGGAGGCGTACGCCTAATAGGCACGGTGGATTGACAGTTGTCAGTCCTGGCAGGGGCCGGGCGGCACTGGGCGTTCGCCGCACTCACCGCTTCACTTGGGGCCCACTCTCACTACAACCGTCGACGGGAAGTCGGCGACCGCTACCACGCGGCCCTCCGCAACCTTTTCAACCGCCTGATCGGCCAACTCCATCACTGCCTGACCACCCGTCAGAAATTCAACGAAGCAGTCGCCTTCGGGCCACCGGCACTGCCAACGCTCGCAACAGCTGCTTGACCCCATAGCTGCATGGGGTGTCTTGTCCGCGCGGACCCTCCGCGGCCGGGTGCGCGGCCTGCCCGGCCCCAGCCGGGGAACCCGGACACGGCTCAGGACGGTCTCGAACTGCGGGGAGTCACCCCGCTGCCCCGCCGTGATGACGATCGACATGGGCTTTTGCCGCTGCTCGACGGCCAGGTGCAGCTTGGTGGTCAGGCCACCGCGCGAGCGTCCGAGCCCGTGGTCGGCCGGTTCGGCGACGACACCGCAGGGCGGCTCCTTCTGCAGGTCCCCCCTTTCCGCGCCCCGGCAGCGTGCTGGTGGGCACGGACGACAGTGGAGTCGACGTTGAGGTCCCAGGTGATCAGGTTATTGGCGTCCGCCCGGGCCTGGAGGGCGGTGAAGATCCGCTGCCAGGTGCCGTCCCGCTGCCAGCGGCGGAACAGGTCGTACGCCCGGCCCCACGGCCCGTACTCGGCAGGCATGTCCCGCCACGGGATGCCGGTACGGACCCGGAAGCGTATGCCGTCGATCAGCTGCCGCCGACTCCATGCCGGCGGCCGACCGGGCTTCTTTCCCTTCGGCAACAACGGCTCCAGCACGGCCCATTGCTCGTTCGTCAGATCTCCACGTGCCACGAATCAAGATCATCTCGCGCTCAAGATCCACTTTCGACACACGCCCTAGTGCCGTATCAGACAACGTTCGCCCTGTAGTGCCTCAGATCGCGGATGGCACATGTCTCGGCGAACGCGACGTCGGAAATCCGCCAGCATGCTCGCGGTCGGTCGGGTGAGAATCCGCTCATGATCGCTGAAGCGCAGGGAATCCGCATCCGGCACCGCGGGCATGAACCGCAGGTCCATCCCACCGCCTACGTCGCCCCGACGGCCACGCTCGTCGGTGATGTCCGCGTGGGGCCGAGGGCGCGGGTGATGTACGGTGCGGTGCTCGATGCCGAGGGGTCTCGGATCGAGGTCGGGGAGGCGGCGGTGATCTGCGAGAACGCGGTGTTGCGCGGGTCTGCGGTCGCCGGCGATCAGCCGGTGCTTGTCGACGACCACGTCTTCGTGGGGCCGCATGCCACGCTGCTGGGCTGCGAGGTCGGCAGGTGCGTCTATGTGGCGACCGCGGCGACGGTCCTGCAGTGCGCACGGTTGGGGGCCGGCTCGGTTGTCGCTGTCGGCGCGCTCGTCCATGCGCGCACCGTTTTGCCGGACGAGTACTTCGTGCCGCCGCACACCGTGGCGCTTGACGCGCCGGTGCGGCTGCTGGCCCCTGGCGATCCGGGCCTGGCCGAGGCCGTCGGGCGGGTGGGCTTCGCGCAGGTGGCGTTCGGCGTCGACGCGGAGTGGACCGACCGGATCAGCCGGTACGAGCACATCGCGGAGGTGCGCGTCGCCGAGTTCGGCACGCACGCGGACGATGAGGTTCTGAATCTCGGCTAGCTCCGCATCAGCGACCCTTGTGTTGTGGTGAGGTGACGCGCCGTCCGGATTCTACTCCGGCGCGCGCGTCCGGCAAGCTGTGCCGATGGCAGAGCGAGTGCGGGTCCGTGAGATCGATGACGACGAGGGCAGGCGGCTGCTGCGGATCATCCGTAGGGGCACCGGGTCGGTGGTGACCTGGCGCCGGGCGCAGATGGTGCTGTTATCCGCGCAGGGCATGCCCGTGGCGAAGATCGCCGAGGTGACGTTCACCAGCGCGGACCGGGTCCGGGATGTGATCCACAACTTCAACGCTGACGGCTTCGACTCGCTTTATCCGAAGTACGCGGGCGGACGGCCGAGGACCTTCACCCTGCCCGAGCGCCGGGAGATCAAGAAGATCGCCAAGTCCAAGCCGGCCGAGCACGGCCTGCCGTTCTCGACCTGGAGCCTGGCCAAGCTGGCCGACTTCCTGGTCGCCGAGGGGGTGGTCGACGGCATCAGCCACGAGGGCCTGCGGGTCCTGCTCCGAGAGGAGGGCGTCTCGTTTCAACGCATAAAGACCTGGAAGACCTCTCACGATCCGGACTACGCCGCCAAGAAGGCCCGCGTCGAGCACCTGTGCGCCATCGCCGACGACGAGGTCATACCCGAGGACGGCGAGCCGGAGGTGGTGTTCTGCCTGGACGAGTTCGGCCCGCTGAACCTGCAACCGCACCCGGGCCGGCAGTGGGCCGAACGCGGCGGCAGGCACAAAGACCCCGACCGCGAACCACGCCGCAGGCGGCGGGCGACCTACAACCGCCCACACGGGGTGCGGCACCTGTTCGCCGCCTACGACCTGGCCAAGGACAAGCTCTACGGCCACATCAAGAAGACCAAGAACCGATCGAAGTTCCTGGAATTCTGCCGCTACCTGCGCGCCCTCTACCCGCCGACAGTCCGCCTGGCGATCGTGTGTGACAACTACTCCCCGCACCTGACCACCAAGCGGTGCCGCCGGGTGGCGGACTGGGCAGAGGCCAACAACGTCGAGATCGCCTACACCCCGACCAACTCCTCGTGGCTGAACCGCATCGAGGCCCAGTTCACCGCCCTGCGCTACTTCACTCTCGACGGCACCGACCACGCCAGCCACGAAGAGCAGGGCAGCATGATCCGCCGCTACATCATCTGGCGAAACCGCCACGCCGACGACCGGCGCCTACGCGCCGTCGTCGACAGGGTAAACGTTGCCTGATGCGGCACTAGTGTGCTGCGTCAGAAATCCTGAGGGTAAGTACCCTGTTGTCATGTCGCATTCGGGACCGTCTGCTGTGGCGATCACGTTGTCCGAGGCTGAGCGTGTCGAGTTGGTGCGCCGGACGGAA
>NZ_JBSFHA010000106.1:0-36377 GCF_053596855.1 Streptomyces sp. NPDC001617 | reverse complement strand
AGGGGCGCGGGGAACTGCGCGACCGGCCACGACGGCGCCGCACTGTGATCCGCGGGCGACCGACGGCCCAAAGCAACGCAGGCCCCCTGCACGCCCCCAAGGGGCGCGGGGAACTGCGCGACCAGCCCCCACAGACCCGCACCCGCCCTACAACCTCCCGCCGCACCCCCTAGGACGCGCTGAAACGGCCCCGCCCACCCAGGCGGAGCCGTTTCGCTCGGGTCAGCTTGCCGCGGTCTCCAGTACCGGCGTCGTCTCTTCGGCCGGAGTCGATGTCGCCGTCTGTGTGGACCGGCGCCGTGGGATCAGCAGTGCCGCCGCGCCCGCGACAGCGACCACCGCCGAACCGGTCACCAGGGCGGGCTGGAGGCCGTTGACGAAGGTCTGTGCGGACTCGTAGCCACCCTGTGCGGAGAAGATCGACGCCATGATCGCGACACCGAGGGCGCCGCCGACCTCGCGCAGGGCGTTGTTCGCTCCGGAGGCGATGCCCTGTTCCTTGGGGTGGACGCTGGACATGACCAGGTTGGCGGCGGGGGCGAAGTACAGGGCCATGCCGATGCCGCTGATGATCAGGGCGGGGAGCTGGGCGGCGTAGGAGACGCCGGGGGCGACCACGGAGGCCATCCAGCCGAGGCCCGTTGCCTGGAGGAAGAGGCCCGCTGCGACTACGGGGCGGCCGCCGATGCGGTCGGAGAGGATGCCGGCGATCGGGGCGACGAGCATCGGCATGCCGGTCCAGGGCAACATCCGCAGCCCCGCCTCGGTGGGCGAGTAGCCGAGGACGCCCTGCATGAACTGGCTGAGGAGGAAGATCGAGCCGAACATGCCCAGGAACATCAGGAGGCTGGCGGCGTTGATGCCGGAGAAGGCCCGGGAGCGGAACAGGCGCATCGGGAGCATCGGGTTCTTCGCGCGCAGGCTGTAGAGGATGAAGGCCGTGAGGAGTGCTGTTCCGGCGAACAGGCCGGTCAGGACCAGGGGGGCCGTCCAGCCGTCCGCGGGGCCGCGGACCAGGCCGTAGACGATTCCGAAGAGGCCGCCACTGGCGAGCAGGGTGCCGGGGATGTCGAGGGGCGCTCCGCTGCCGTGGGACTCGGCCAGGCGCAGGCGGGCGAGGGGCAGCAGGGCTATGCCCAGGGGGACGTTCAGCCAGAAGATCCAGTGCCAGGAGACGTGCTCGGTGAGACTGCCGCCGATCAGGGGGCCGGAGGCGACTGCGAGGCCGTTGACGGCGCCCCAGATGCCGTATGCCATGCCTCGCTTGGCCACGGGGACGGCCGCCGTGAGGAGGGTGAGGGTGAGGGGCATCATGATCGCTGCGCCGACCCCCTGGATCGCGCGGGCGGCGATGAGGGCGTTGATGCCGGTCGACATGGCCGCCGCGGCGGACGCGCCGGTGAAGATCGTGAGGCCGGTGAGGAAGAGGCGACGGCGGCCGAAGCGGTCGCCCAGTGCCGCGCCGAACATCAGGAGGACCGCGAAGGTGAGGGTGTAGGCGCTCACGGTCCATTCCAGGTCGCCCAGGGCGCCGCCGAGATCCTTGCGGATGGAGGGCAGGGCGGTGGTGACGACCAGGTTGTCGAGGGCCGCCATGAAACCGGCGACGCTGGTGATGACGAGGGCCCAGACGGTTCCCCCGCGACGTGCGGTCTGCTCTGACATCGCTCCCCCAGAGGGTGATGTTGAATCTTAGTTATTGATAACTAACTTTTGCGGACATGGGTGTCCCCATGAGGGGGAGGGTTGGTGCGGGCACCCTCCCGTCGACCACGTGCGCTTGCCGCTACTTCTCCAGGCGGCCCTTGAGCCGCGCTTCGGGGTAGAGCCCTTCCCAGACCCGGTGCTCGGGGGGAAAGCCCATGGCCACCAGGCAGTTGATGAGCATCCCGTACGCCATGAACGTCGTCGTCTCGTCCTTGTCGGCGCCGAGCGGCAGGTGAACCGTGTCCCACAGCCGCATCCAGCCGGCGCGGACCTCCTCGCCGAGCTCATGGTCGCCGGCCTGCTCGGCGGCGCCCACGGTGACGTACATCTGCATCTGCATCAGCAGCCGCTCGGGGCGGTCGACGATGAGCTTGGTGTACGCGTTCGCCATGGCGTGCAGGGCCTCTTCGCCCTCCAGTCCCTCGGCGGCCTCCTCAAAAGTGCGGATGATGTCCTCCGTGCACCGCTTGGTCACTTCGAGGAAGAGCGCCTTCTTGCCCGGGAAGAGCCGGAAGAGATACGGCTGCGAGACGCCCACGCGCTTGGCGATCGCCTCCGTGGACGTGCCGTAGTAGCCACCGCGGGCGAACTCGGTGGTCGCCGCGCGGATGACGCTCTCACGCCTCTCTTCTGCACTCATCCTGGCCATGCGAGTAAGTTAGTACTCAATCACTAACTACGTCAAGGGTCCGTCGGAGGTCTGCGGAAGTCTCTGGAGGCGGCTTGTGGTAGCTCTACTGCGAGCGGGGCGTTGTCGCAGACAGGGGGCACGCAACAGTAAGGGGCGCCCCGCCACGGAGTACGCCCCTTACCTCACGCCACGCGCGTGTGCGTCACGCCAGTCGTACGACCGCTCGGGACATCCCCAGTACCTTCTGGCCGGCACTGGTGGCCGTGAGGTCGACTCGGACCGTGTTGTCGTCGAGCTTGGCGGCGACCTTGGCACTGACCTCGATCTCTGCGCCCTTGTCGTCGTTCGGGACGATCACGGGCTTGGTGAAGCGGACGCCGTACTCGACGACCGTGCCCGGGTCGCCGGTCCAGTCGGTGACCACCCGGATCGCCTCGGCCATGGTGAACATGCCGTGCGCGATGACATCCGGAAGGCCGACCTCCTTGGCGAACTTCTCGTTCCAGTGGATCGGGTTGAAGTCCCCGGAGGCGCCCGCGTACTGGACGAGCGTGGCGCGGGTCACGGAGAAGGTCCGGGCGGGCAGTTCGGTGCCGACCTCGACGTCGTCGTATGCGATCTTTGCCGTCATCTTCTTGCTCACGCCTCCTCTGCCGCGCGGGCGACCAGCTTGGTCCAGGCCGTCACCACGTGTTCGCCCGCCTCGTCGTGGACCTCGCCGCGAATGTCCAGGATGTCGTTGCCCGCCATGGACTTGATCGCCTCGATGGTGGAGGTGACGGTGAGCCGGTCGCCGGCGCGGACGGGGCGGACGTAGGAGAACTTCTGGTCGCCGTGGACGACCCTGCTGTAGTCCAGGCCCAGCTGCGGGTCCTGGACGACCTTTCCGGCCGCCTTGAAGGTGATGGCGAACACGAAGGTCGGCGGGGCGACGACGTCGGGGTGGCCGAGCGCCTTGGCGGCCTCCGGGTCCGTGTACGCCGGGTTGGTGTCCCCCACCGCCTCCGCGAACTCACGGATCTTCTCCCGGCCCACCTCGTAGGGGTCGGTGGGCGGGTAGGTCCGCCCCACGAAGGACTGGTCGAGCGCCATGGCCCGGCACCTCCTGGTGTCGATAACTAACGTTCGTTGCAGCGGCCCAAACGCCGCGAGGCCGCCCCCGGTTGTGGGGACGGCCTCGCGAACGAGCCTTGTTTATCGCGTCTCGCGGTGCGCGGTGTGCGCGTTGCAACGCGGGCAGTGCTTCTTCATCTCCAGTCGGTCCGGGTTGTTACGCCGGTTCTTCTTGGTGATGTAGTTCCGCTCCTTGCACTCCACGCAGGCCAGCGTGATCTTCGGGCGGACGTCGGTGGCAGCCACGTGAGTGCTCCTTGACGAACGGATGGGATGGTTTAACGCATAAAAGAGTAGCCGATCGAAGGACCGACCCCGCAATCGGCTACTGTCAGTAGCGGTGACCGGACTTGAACCGGTGACACAGCGATTATGAGCCGCTTGCTCTACCGACTGAGCTACACCGCTGTGATGCGATCCGTTCCCGCCTCGCGACGGGAACCTCACACACCAGAGCCCCAATACGGAATCGAACCGTAGACCTTCTCCTTACCATGGAGATGCTCTGCCGACTGAGCTATTGGGGCGAGCGATGAAGACATTACACGGTCCGCAGCCGTTCACCCAAATCCGTTTCGTGGCCCCCGTCCCGGTCCGTGGAGCGGGACGGGACGGCTCTCGTTACGGCCCGTTCTCCGGCTCTCCCACCAGCCACTGAAGCCCCCTCAGCACGGCGGACCACACCGGTACGACTATTGCGCTCCTCCCGGCCGCGAGCGGATCACCGTCCTAGGCTCGACTCACTCTGCGTGATCTTGCGTCCCCTGCGCAGCCGCGAGGCGTCCTCCTGCGCAGCCCCGAGCCTCTGGAGCGCGATGCCCGACAGCCAGCCGCAGCCGCCCCACTCCTCCTCTTCCTCCTCGTCCTCGTCGTCCGGGGCCTCCGGCTCGTCGGGCTCCTGGGGGCAGGGGGATCCGGCTTCCCTCCTGCTGTGCGGGGCGCGGCTGACCGACGGTCGGACGGTGGACGTGCGGCTCGGGGGCGGGCGCATCGAGGCGGTCGGTACGGCCGGCAGTCTGGCGGTGGGCGGCACGCGCGTGTGTGGGGCGCGCGTGGACCTGAGCGGCTATCTGCTGCTGCCGGCTCCCGCCGAGCCGCACGCCCACGGCGACACCGCGCTGTCGGCCGACGGCGACGGACCCGCCTCGCACGACCCCCAGGACGTCCAGCGCCGGGCCACGGAAGCCGCCTTGCTGCAACTCGGGCACGGGGCGACCGCGCTGCGGGCACACGTGCGCGTGGGCGATGTGCAGGGGCTGGGCGCGCTGGCCGCCGTACTGCAGGCGCGGCGTACCCTGCGCGGGCTGACGGACTTGACGGCCGTGGCCACGCCGAGGGTACTGACCGGGGTCGCCGGGGCGGAGGGGCTCGCGATACTGCGGGACGCGGTGAAGATGGGCGCCTCCGTGGTGGGCGGCTGTCCGGACCTGGACCCCGATCCCACGGGCTACGTGGAGGCCGTCCTGGAGGTCGCCTCCGAGCACGGCTGCCCCGTCGACCTGCACACCGACGCCGCCGACCCGGCCCGCCTCGCCCGCCTCGCCGCGATGGCCGGCGGTCTGCGTCCCGGCGTGGCCCTCGGGCCGTGCGGCGGCCTCGCCCGCCTGCCCGCCGAGACGGCCCGCCGCACCGCCGACCAGCTCGCGGCGGCCGGAGTGACCGTGGTGTGCCTGCCCCAGGGCGCCTGCGGCGGCACCGACCGGCGCGGCACGGCTCCGGTACGGCTGCTGCGGGCGGCCGGGGTGCGGGTGGCCGCGGGCAGCGGTGCGCTGAGGGACGTGTCCAATCCGGTGGGGCGCGGGGACCCGTTGGAGGCCGCTTATCTTCTGGCCTCGCGGCACGGGTTGCGGCCCGAGGACGCGTACGACGCGGTGAGCGCTTCGGCGCGGGCGGCTCTCGGGCTGCCCGAGGTGCGGGTGGAGGCCGGCTTCCCCGCCGAGCTGCTCGCCGTGCGCGGGGACCGGCTGGCGGGTGCGTTGTCACTGGCCTACAGCCGCATCGTCGTACATCGGGGACGGGTTGTGGCGCGGACCAGCGCGGTACGGGAGTACTGCAACTCGGCTGCTGCGGCGGAACTGGGGCTGCCTCGGCAGGGGCGGGGGGAGTTGTCGTGAGGGGTGGGGGCGGGAGTGGCTGGAGTTGAGTTGAGTTGAGTGGAGTGGAGTGGGGTTGAGTGGAGTGGGGTGGGGTGGGGTGGGGTGGACGGCAGGGGTGAGTGGCAGTGGGCAGGGCACTCGCCGGCAAAGGCGGGCGCTGGCGTGGGTGCGCTGGGAGCAGGCTGGGCGTCCGGGCGCTGGAGTGGGCGCGCGGGCAAGAGTGTGCGCTGGGGGTGTGCGCCGGAGCGTGCGTGTGCATTGAGGGCGCATAAGACGGGAGCGCGCGCTGGGCGTGCACGCCGAAGGCGGGCGCGGGGCAGGGATTGCGCGCCGGGGGTGGGCGCTGCGAGTGGGCGCTGCGAGTGCCTTGTGAGCAGGGCGTAGACGCCGCGAGCGGGGCGTGAGCGCTGCGCGCGCCATGGTGAGCGTGTGCGCAACCCGCTCGTATGCCGGGCCAGTGTGTCCGGCACATGTGCCCGCCGGAGGAGCCCGAAGGGAGCGCGTTCCCGACGCGTGCGCTACTCCTCCGTGCGCCAAGCACGCGCGCCACCGCCAGCGCGCCCCCGGTACGCAACGCAAGCTTTGCGCGGGGAGCGCGCTACACCGGCGTGCACGCTCCGCGCATACGCCGCAGAATCGTGCGCTCGGCGCGTGCGCCCTGCCCCTGCGCCCTACGCCCGCCCCCCTCACGCGCCCCTGGGGCGTGCCTCAAGTCGTGCGGCGGATGCGGCTGTCCGGGCGTACGGTCGGAGACATGCGCATTGTCATCGCTGGAGGTCATGGTCAGATCGCGTTGCGGCTGGAGCGGCTGCTCGCCGTGCGCGGAGACGAGGTCGCGGGGATCATCCGTCACACCGAACAGGGCGACGACCTGCGGGAGGCCGGCGCCGAACCGGTTCTGTTGGATCTGGAGTCGGCCTCGGTCGAGGAGGTCGCGGCGCATCTGCAGGGCGCGGACGCGGCGGTCTTCGCGGCGGGTGCCGGTCCGGGCAGCGGGGCGGCCCGCAAGGAGACGGTGGACAAGGGGGCGGCGATCCTGTTCGCGGACGCGGCGGTTCGAGCGGGCGTACGACGACACGTGGTCGTTTCGTCGATGGGGGCCGATCCCGCGCGCACCGGGGACGACGTTTTCGACGTGTACCAGCGGGCGAAGGGCGAGGCGGACGCGTACGTCCGGAATCTGGACGCACTGGACTGGACGATCCTGCGCCCCGGGATGCTGACGAACGACGCCGGCACCGGCCTCGTACGGCTGGAGGCGTACACGGGCCGCGGACCCATTCCGCGCGACGACGTGGCCGCCGTACTGGCGGAGTTGGTGGACTCCACCGCGACGGCCGGCCTGACGCTGGAGTTGGTCAGCGGATCGACGCCGGTGTCGGTGGCGGTGAAGTCGGTGGCCGGGAACTGAGGATGGCGACCGAGGGGGTTCCGGCCGCGCGGGAGGCCCTGTTGCGGCGGATGTACGAGGTCTTCTCGACGGACGAGCGGGACACCTTCGTACTGCCTTGTCTGGCGCCGGATGTCGACTGGCCGAACGTTCTCGACGGGGTACGGCTGCACGGGCGCGCCGAGGTGCAGGCCTACTGGGCGCGGCAGTTCGCGGCCGGGCATCCCCTCGTACGGCTGGAAGGGGTGCGGCCGGACGGCGACGGCGAGGGCGTCGTGGTGAGTGTGCGGCAGGGCCTGCGGGACGCGGAGGGGGAGCACTGGGCGGGGCTGGTGGAGCACGTCTACCGGTTCGGCGCTGATGGGCTGGTCGTGCGGATGGATGTCCGGGCCCACTCCTGACGCGTCAGAACAGGGACATCTGCCCCGGGAGCTCGGGGACGACGTAGCCGTCCAACGACGGCTGGGAGGCGTCGAGTCGGGCCTGGCTGCGGGAGCCCGGGCAGGAGACGAGGGCGCCGTTCTCGCGGGCGCCGGGCGGGTCGTGCCGGGCGAAGCGGCCGGCGACGACGGCGATCTCGCGACGGCATTCGGGGCAGCGTCTGCGGCGAGTGGACATGGGGTCAGTGTGCCCCGCGCGAGGGCGGGTTGCGCTTGCGAGCCTTTGCGCGCCGTCAGCCGATGCACGGGCCCTTCGCGGGCTGTCAGCCGGCGTAGGAGGCCGTTCGTGCGCGGTCAACCGATGCGGGGGCCGTTCGCGCGCCGTCAGCCGATGTAGGGGGCCGTTCGCGTGCGGTCCAGCGCGTGGTCGATCCGTAGGCGCATGGTGGGATGGATGTCCAGTTCGGGTAGATCCGGCGGGTCGACCCAGCGGACCTGGGGTGTTTCGGCGCTCGTACGGAGTGCACCGCCCGTGGGGCGCGCCCGGAAACAGATGCTGAACTGCTGGCGGACCTCGCCGTCGTCATAGCGCATCACGTGCCCCGGGTCGGTGTAGATGCCGGTCAGGCCGACGACCTCGACCTCGATGCCGGTCTCCTCCAGGACCTCGCGCACCACGGTGCCGCTGATGGACTCCCCCAGGTCGTGGCCGCCTCCGGGAAGGGCCCAGAGGCCGGTGTCGGAGCGCCTGATCATGAGCACCTGTCCGGCGGGGTTCTGCACCAGGGCCACCGCCGCGGGCACCACCGAGGTGGCGGGCGGGGCATCGGGGTCGCGGAGGTAGTCGATACGAGCCATGCCTTCGTCCCTACCCGCGGCCACGCCTCCGCCCTCCCGCCCGACGACTCCGCCCCTCCCCCCGAGGCCTTCACCGGGTCCCCACGAAATCCGACCATCCTTGCTTAAGTCAATCAACTGACTTAGTTTGGATCCGTCGTGCACGCCCGATGCCCCACGCCCACGGAGGCCGACCATGTCCCACGCACTCCCCCGCCCCACCGACGACGACGGGGTGGTGTCCGCGGCGCCGCGGTCCGGTGCCGTCGTCGCGGTACTGGCCTTCGGCGGGATCGTGGTCTCGCTGATGCAGACCCTGGTGATCCCGATCGTCCCGGAACTGCCCAAGCTCCTGAACGCCCCGGCGTCCGACACCGCCTGGGCCGTCACCGCGACGCTGCTCGCCGCCGCCGTGGCCGTCCCCATGATGGGTCGGCTGGGAGACATGTACGGCAAGCGCCGGATGCTGCTGGCCAGCCTGGTCCTGCTGATCGCCGGTTCGGTCACCGCCGCGTTCAGCGACTCGCTCACGCCGATGATCGTCGGGCGGGTGCTGCAGGGCATGGCCGGTGGCGTGATCCCGCTCGGCATCAGCATCATGCGCGACGAACTCCCCGCCGAACGGCTCGGCTCGGCCACCGCCATGATGAGCGCCTCGCTCGGCGTGGGAGCGGCTCTGGGCCTGCCCGCCGCCGCCCTCATCGCCGACAACTTCGACTGGCACGTGCTGTTCTGGAGCTCGGCCGGGATGGGCGTCGTAGCGCTGCTGCTGGTGCTGTTCGCGGTCCCGGAGTCGAAGGTGCGTACCGGCGGTCGCTTCGACGTCGTCGGCGGGCTCGGAATGGCGGCCGGCCTGGTCTGCCTGCTCCTGGCCATCTCCAAGGGCGGCGACTGGGGTTGGGGCAGCGGCACCACGCTCGGCCTGTTCGGCTCGTCCGTCGTGATCCTTCTGCTGTGGGGCTGGTTCGAGCTGCGCACCGAGCAGCCCCTGGTCGACCTGCGTACGACCGCCCGCCGCCAGGTCCTCGTCACCAACCTCGCCTCGGTCGCGCTCGGATTCGGCATGTTCGCGATGTCCCTGGTGCTTCCTCAGCTCCTGCAGTTGCCTGAGGCGACCGGGTACGGGCTGGGCAAGTCGCTGCTCACCGCCGGTCTGGTCATGGCCCCGTCCGGCCTGGTGATGATGGCGATCGCCCCGGTCTCAGCCGCCCTCTCCAAGGCCAAGGGCCCCAAGACCAGCCTGATGCTCGGCTCGCTGATCGTGGCCGCCGGGTACGGCCTCAACATCCTGCTGATGTCCGAGGTCTGGGAGTTCGTGCTGGTGTCGTGCGTCATCGGCTCCGGTATCGGCTTCACGTACGGCGCCATGCCGGCCCTGATCATGGGCGCGGTGCCGCCGTCCCAGTCGGGCGCCGCGAACAGTCTCAACACCCTGATGCGGTCCATCGGTACGTCGACCGCCAGCGCCGTCGCCGGCGTCATCCTGTCCCAGATGACGACCGACTTCGGCCCGGTCGCGGTCCCGTCCGAGAACGGTTTCAAGACGGTCCTGGCGGTCGGTGGCGGTGCGGCGCTGCTGGCGTTCGCGGTGGCGTCGTTCATTCCGCGGCATCGGCCGGCGGGTGCGGTTGCCGAGGGGGCTTCCGCCGGGGGACCGTCCCGTACGGCGCCTGCTGTGGCCGCGGCGCTTGCCGGGAAAGGTGCGCCGGGCCCGGTGGTCGCGGCGGTGGAATCGGGCGGTGGCGTCGAGCGTACGGCCGTGCTGACCTCCGTCGCCTCCGAGGCAGAGGGCGCCGCGTTCAACGGCATCCCGGTGACCGGCCACGTCCTGGGCGCTGAGCGCGTGCCGGTGCCGGGGGCGGCGGTGACGCTGATCTCACTCGGCGGCAGGCAGCTGAGCCGGTCCGTCTCGCGGGCCGACGGGTCCTACGGCGTCGATGCGCCGGCCGGCGGCTCGTACGTCCTGATCGCCTCCGCCGACGGCTTCCAGCCGCAGGCCTCGACGCTCGTCGTCGCCGAGGCGCCGGTCTCCTACGACGTCCTGCTGAGCGGCACGAGCGGCCTCGCGGGTCTGGTGCGGTCCGCGGAAGGCGGTGCGCCGGTCGCCGATGCGGTGGTCATCGTGACGGACGTGCGCGGGGAGGTCCTCGCCACCGGACGCACGGACGTGCTGGGCGAGTTCATGGTGACCGACCTGGTGCCGGGGACGGTGACGCTCGCCGTCAACTCCCCCAAGCACCGCCCGCTGGCCCTGCCCGTCGAGGTCGGCGGCGCCGGGACCACCCGTATCGAGGTCGAACTCCGGGCCGGCACGCATGTGCGGGGCACGGTGCGGGGCGGGGGCGCTCCGCTGGGCGACGCCCGGGTCACGCTGGTGGACGCGGCGGGCAACGTCGTCGCCACGACCAGGACCGGCCTCGATGGGGCGTACGCCTTCTCCGACCTGGGCAGCGGTGCGTACACGGTCATCGCGACGGGGTATCCGCCACAGGCCGCGACGGTGTCCGTGTCGGGCGGCGGGATCGACGAGCACGACATCGAACTGGTGCACAGCGGGGAGTAGTTCCCGGCCCGGCCAACTGAACCGGCCCGTGTGGCCTCCTTGAGCGGAGGGGGCTGCGCGGGCCGACGGTGCTGCACTCCGTCCCGGGGGGAGTCTCCGCAGCGCGTGAGCGTGAGGGTGCCGGCCGCGCTCCCGGTCGGCGCGTGGGCCGTCGGGAACCGCATGTCGGCCGAATCCGGTGGTTGTCACCTGCCCGATGCCGTCACAGGCCAGGGGCACCGCAGGCTCCGCAGCGCCACGGATGCACAGGGGCCCTCATCGTGACGCAGCACTTCGACAGCACAGCCCACTCACCTCTTGGCGATGCGCCGCACTCACACCCTGGTTATGGTGGACAGGATCGCGAAAACGCCAAACGCAGAGCTGAGGGGTCCGCCATCGCGGACGCGAGGGCGGACCATGCAGCGGCTGAGCACGGTGTGGCACACACCCCGTGACGCTCGAAGAATTCGGTAACGGCGTGTTGAACCGCCGCCTCACAACCCCTTCTTCTAGGCGGGGTTGGGGAATCCGGCCTCCGATTGCGAACTCACTTCCATTCCCCGACAAGTGAGGCGACTCCAGCCTGAGCAGCGACCCCGCGGGCGTTCACCCCTCGTCGACGATGCCCCGCGCGTCGCAGTGCTTCAAACCGAAGGAAGACATTCATGGATTCCTCTGGTGGCACCTCGTCAGCTTCCGAAGATCCCGACCGTCCGGTCGCCGGCACCCCTCCTCTGAGCGCCGCGGAACGGGACGAGTATGAACGGCTGCGCAAGGCGGCCGGAGTCCGTCACCGGCGTCTGCGCTATTCGGCTGCCTCCGTACTGCTGCTGGCCTTCCTCCTGGCGCCGCTTGCCGTGGTCGCGGCCTGGGTCGACTCGGAGGTCGCCGACACCGACCGGTACGTCCAGACCGTCGCCCCGATCGCCACCGAGCCCTCCGTGCAGAACACCCTGACCGATCGACTCACCAAGCGTGTGGTCGCCAACGTCGATGTCGCCGCCTTCACCGTGGCCGTCGGTCAGACAGTGCAGCGGGAAGGGGCGCCCCCTCGAGTGGTCCAGGGCTCCAAGGCGTTGACCGGCCCGCTGACGAGCGTGCTCAACTCCACCGTCCACGACATCGTGCACAAGGTGGTGACCAGCGACCCGTTCGCCGAAGCCTGGGACGCCGCCAACCGGCAGGCCCACGCCGCCGTGGTCAAGGTCCTCACCGGCGAGGGCAGCAGCGCCGTCCAGGCCGGCACCGACAGCATCGACCTGAACCTCGGCACCGTCATCGACAACGTGAAGCAGAAGCTGGTGGACGCGGGTTTCGCCCAGGCCGCGAAGATCCCCGACGTCGACAAGACGATCACCCTGATCAAGACCGACAAACTGAGCAAGGCCCAGGACGCCATGCGTCTGCTCAACGTGGTCGGCACCTGGCTCCCGGTCGTGGTCCTGGTCCTGGCGGCGCTCGCCGTCTGGAGCGCGCCCGCGCATCGCGTCGCCCTGATGAGCACGGCCATCGGTATCGGGGTCATGATGATCGTGCTGCTCGTCGGCCTCGCCGTGATGCGTCAGGTCTATCTGGACTCCGTCCCCACGACCGCCCTGCCGCAGGACACCGCGGCCGACATCTACGACACCTTCATCCGCTTCCTGAAGAACAGCACGCGTACGGTCCTGATCATCGCGGTGATCACCGCGATGGCCGCCTATCTGTACGGGCCCGGACGCGGTGCCCGCTGGGTCAGACGGGCGGCGGCGAGCGGAACCGGGGCAACGGGCCGGTCCATGGCCCGCCACGGTCTGCGCACCGGCGCCACCGGCCGCTGGCTGAGCACGAACGGCAAATGGACCACCGGCATCGCCATCGCCGGCGGCGCGCTCGCCCTGGTGCTGCGGAACTACCCCCCCCCCGGGGCCGTGGCGCTCGTCCTCGGCATCGTCGTCCTCGTACTGGCCCTTCTCGGAATCCTCGCCGCGGCCTCCGGCACGGCCGATCGCCCGGCCGCAGGCGACAGGCCGTCATCCGCCCCGGGTGATGCGGGCCGGCGCGCGCCGGGACTCTCCTGAAGGCGTACGACACCCCAACCGCCAGAAACGGAGCACGAGATGGGTGAGGAACATACCGGGGCGGGCGACGTCACTGTCCTCGCCGAAGCGAACGCTCCCGTGTTCGAGACGCTGGTCCAGATGACACTCGACACGTTCGAGCGGTCCGGGCTGGACCAGGAGACGTATCTGCCGGCACGCATCGCGGCTCTGGTGGCCATGGATGCCTCTGCTCCCTCGTACCTCCTCAACATCGGCACCGCCGCGGAAGCCGGCGTACCGCTGGAGAAGATCCAGGGAACGCTCGTGGCGATCGCCCCCGTGGTGGGCAGCGCCCGGGTCGTGTCCGCAGCGCGCGCCATCGGCGACGCCTTCGAACTCCCCGCAGAAAAGGAGCAGTGACGACAGGCCCGGCCGGGACGACGAGCCTTGGCCGGGCTCGGCAAGGGGCCGGCGGCCCCTCCTCCCGCACGCAGTGCGACCTCGACACGGACGACACCACTCAGGAGAAGCTATGGGCAGCTATGTGAACCTGGCCTACGACTACCCGGTCCTGGGAGCCTTCTGGACGATCATGTGGATCTTCCTTTGGGTCATGTGGATCTTCCTGCTCTTCCGCGTCGTCATCGACATCTTCCGCGACGACTCCATGAGCGGATGGGCCAAGACCGGATGGCTGGTCTTCACGATCGTCCTCCCCTTCCTCGGCGTCTTCGTCTACCTCATCGCGCGGGGCAAGGACATGGGCAGGCGTGAACAGGAGCACGCCAGGGCCACGCTGGCAGAAAGGGATCGCTACATCCGCGAGACCGTCGGCGCCACCGGCCCAGCCAGCGAGGCGGACCAACTCGCCAAGCTCTCGGAGATCCGGGCCCGCGGCGACATCTCCGACGAAGAGTTCCGCCAGGCCAAGGAGAAGGTCCTCCACTCGTAACCGCGCAGGCAGGACACGTCAGGAGGAAAGAGCTCCGCACAGCCCTCCATCGGCCCACTGAGCCGACGGTGCGCTCGGCGCTGTGCGTGCGGGGCGTCCCCATCGGTCCGAGCCCGACGATGCAGGGCACCGGCCGGCAGGGACGGGATCGGCGGTGGAGCCCAGGGGCGGTAGAGCCCAGGGGAGGCAACGCCCCACGCACCTGTGACGGCAGCGGACTCCTTCGCCGACCCGGCGTACAGAACCCTCGACCATGGCGTCCGCAAGCCACTGGCGACGCGCTGTGACTCCGCACGTGATCGGGGGCGGACAGCACCTCGTCGGACGAGTTCATGTGGGGATCGACGTTGCATGTCCAATGACGCTTCGGACAGAGCGCGCCCGCTCTGCGAACAGCGAGGCATCCACGACCGGTCCTGCCTGTGCCACGCCCCCCAACCGCCGCCGCAACCGTGTGGCGGCCCGTCGACCTGTCGGGCGAGCTGATCACCGACCCCGAGAGCGAGATCCGGATGCACATGGCCCGCCAGTAGAGGCGCAGGCCCGCGGGGCGAAGCCCGTCAGACGCCGTCCTGGGACCAGTGCAACTGGATCTCCAGCCACTGGCTCTCCTGGCGCCAGGTTTCCAGCACGGACACCAGCCGCCGGCTCAGTCCGGCCGCGGTCAGGGATCGCCAGGGACAGCCCGCCAGGAAGTCGATCAGCACCGCGATCCGCTCGTCCTGGCGGGCGACCCCCTCCGCCCCGTCGATCCGGTGGGGGTCGACGGCAGCCAGCGCGCGGCAGCAGACGGCGTCGGGCGTGAGCGTCCGCCACGCATACGGGGCGAGCGCCTCGGTCACGGCGACGACCCGCGCGTCGTCCGGGGCAACGAGTCTCATCATCCGGGGACGCCTTCCACAGCAGCTCAACAACATTTCCCCGGGTCGGGAACGCGTTGGGTCACCGTACGCCTTGACCACCGCCGGGTCACCGATGCCATCGCAAAGGTGCGGGATCACACACGAGTCCGGCCGTATGCCGGACTCGTGTGTGATCCCGCAGCCGTCAGGCCGCTTCGGCCGGGACCCGTCCGGCTTGGATGGCATCGACCAGGGCCTGGTGGTCCTTCTCGTTCTGGTCCGCGTACAGCTCGGCGAACGTCGCCAGCGCGCGGTCGAAGACGTCGCCGCCGCCCAGGTAGGAGGCGATGGCGATGCGGTCCCCGGACCTGGCGTGGGCGCGGGCCAGCGTGGCACCGCACAGCCGGCCGAACAGGCCCATCCTCTTCGGCGACATGTTCTCGGCCACAGCGATGCCTTTCCAGTCCCGCAGCTGGCGTATGTAGAAGTCCCGCCGCTTGCCGTCCATGCCCGTGACGCGTTCCCAGCCCAGGAAGATGTCGCTGGTGGCCTGCATGAGCCGTTGGCCGGCGACGACGCGCTCGCCCTGCGTGCTGAACGCGCTGCCTCCGACGTAAGGCGCCAGAACCGACTCGTCGGCCTCCTTGGCCTGGAGGAACAGGGGATCCTGGTCGTCCTTGCCGAGCAGCAGGATGATCCAGCAGCGGGTTCCCACACTGCCCACGCCGACGACCTTGCGGGCGATGTCGGCAAGGCGGTAGCTCTCCAGCAGGAACCGGCGGTCCGTCGACAGGGTCCGGCCGTAGCGCTCGATCAGCCGGCTGATCTCCTGCTCCAGCCTGCCGCGTTCGGCGTCCGGCAGCAGATCCTGGAGCCGCATCAGCAGCGGAGGATCGGGAGCGATCCGACGCCGTCCGTCGAGGACGTGCGTGAGCTTGTCGAAGGCCTGCAGCGTGTCATGCGCACGTGCCCGCTCCCGGGCGTGTTCCCAGGCGTCGCGCTCCCCGGCGCTCAGTACCGGGGCGAACTGCTCCTGCAGCTCGTCCGCGTCGAAGCGGGCGTACCAGACGTCGAGATTGCCCATCCCGGCGAAGGCCCGCATCCGTTCCCGGTACGACCGTACGGCCGCCCGCACCACCGACGCCCGCTCCTTGGCGCTGAAGCCGTTGGCCCGGCCCGCGATGACCAGGCTGGCGGACAGCCGCTTGACGTCCCACTCCCACGGACCGGGCAGTGTCTCGTCGAAATCGTTGATGTCGAACATCAGGCGGCGTTCCGGAGAGGCCAGCAATCGGAAGTTCAGCATGTGCGCGTCGCCGCAGCACTGCACCCTGAGCCCGCTGCGCGGTGTCTCCGCGAGGTCCGCGGCCATGATGGCGGCGGCCCCGCGATAGAAGCGGAACGGTGCCTCACTCATCCTGCCGTAGCGGATCGGCACGAGTTCCGGCACCCGCGTCGCGGACTGCTTCTCGATGATCTCCACAGGGTCCGTGCGCTTCGGCGGGGGCCTGAACTCGGCGTGGCTGGACCGGGGTACGTCGCCCCGCGCGGCCTTGCCACGGGCGACCCGCTCCTGCGGTGTGAGGTGCCGTGTCTCGTCGCCGGAGAGATGGTTGTCGTTCATTGCGGACGCTCCACGATGTGCGGTCCGACGCGCAGCGCGTCGGACATGGCCGACTGAACGGATCGGCTGTTCCGATACTCGGGACCAAGCTCGCGCCATCGGCATAGAAATTGCCCAGGCCGTGGGCCTGCCGTTGACGTGGAGTGCGGAATCGGCCGGGGCGCGGCCACAGCGGACGGTGTTGCTCCGGCCTGCCGAATGAAATAGGCCCATCCACTTACAACCTATCTCCGGACGGTGCTCCCCACGACTTGGGCCAAGCTGTCCGCTGCGCGCACAGGGCGCATCCCGGGCACATCTCCACGGACACGTGCATGCTCAGCCAGGGCCTGCAGACGGCGTCGTCCAGACCATGCTCGACGGCTCCCTTGGCGATGCCCCCTGATCGTGTACGGCGTCCTGGGTCGTTGGTCGGGATGCGAGGTGGTTCGCCCCGTTGGATGCCGCCGCGGACACCGGCACGCCGATCAGCGCGGCCAACAACAGAAGCACCAGGTACGCGCGGCTTCGAAGAAGCGTCAAGGGGTCCGGGGGCGACGCGGACCCGTTGTGGCCGCACCGACTGCCTTCAGCGAACCTGGAAAGCCCCGCCACCCGGCGGGAGTGGCGTAGTTCCGAGCTTGGCACGGCGTTCCCATGCAGGCATTTCAACGCCGCCCATGGGTGTCACTCCGACACGTCGACCTCGACTAACTGGGTTCTTCCGAGCCCGGAGGCTCGCCGGAGCCGGCAGACCGGGCATCTTCTGCGATCCTGACCGCGCCGAGAAGAATCCGCGCGATCATTCCCACCAGAACGACGTCGCACAGCATCTGCATCATGGTCACGACCCGTGCCGTCCCGGTCACGGGGACGATGTCCCCGAAGCCGACCGTTGCGAACACGGTGACGGTGAAATACAAGGCATCAGTGCGCCCCAGCGTCTCCGAAAACGAGTCTGCTTGGTTCTCGGACAGAAGCACATACGCTGCCGAGAAGATGATCAGGAAGATCGGCCCGGCGGTGGCCAGCGTCTCGATGGCGCGCAGCCGGGGATACACGGATTTCATGACAGTCCGGACCTGCCAGACGATCACGCCTGCGAAGAGCACGAGACTTACGGCCAGCGCAATCGCTGTCGCGATGTCAAGCCCACGGTCCAGCGGCGCCAGGTAATAGACAAACACCCACAGGATCACGGTCACCGCGGATCGGACCACTGACAGCAACAGTCGACGGCGCGGCACGCGGAAGCGGTCGGCCTGCCGGGGTCTTTTCATCACGTCACCATGGGCATACGCAGGTCGTGCTCACGCAGGTTTCGGGCCCACCGGGTGGGCTCGGGCTTCGCATCCGCAGAGCCGCTGTTCACTATCACCGCTGAAGAATTCGGAAACGCTCTGAACGCCGTCCAATGCGCCTCCTGCAACCCATTTGGGGGACCTTTCGCGGCGCGCGCATCAGACGCAGCCCCGAGTGAACCTGTTCCTGCTGTACAGCAGCGAGGTCCAGAAACCTCAGCAACCGTGCCCGTCCAGTCGCGTGCGGACAGCCGTTGCTGAACCCGTACGACCGTCTGTCGGCGGAACTTGAATCGTGGCTCAGGAAGTCGGCGGGCAGGACGCGCTTGCGGGAGCAAGGGACTTCGGCTCCGCCTGCCATCTGCCTCTTGAACAGCGTGATGTCCGGGACTCTGCCCGGCGGCCGACACGCCCCGTCATGGCCGTCAGCGGTGGAAGCCGGCGCGGTTCGCGTCGCGAGGGCCGCCTTCATCAAGGCGCTTGATCGCCCTGCCCATGTCGGCGGCGAGGAGTCCGACTTCATCGCGGTCGACGCCATGCCGGACCAGGACGCGCTGGATGACCGTCTCCTGACGGTTCGGCGGCAACAGGTAGAAGGACACCTGCCAGCCGCGCATCCGGAGGAGGTCGGAGAGGTCGTGGCGCATCAGGTACACCCACGTCGAGGTCTCCCGGGTTGGCCCGCGTATGGCCCGGAAACCCTGATCAGCCTCGGGATCCACGCGTCACAGCGTGAGACAAGCCACCCAGTTTCGAGTCCACTCGAAGATCGTCCCGAAGCACGAAGAGACCCCCTCCGCTCTACGTTTTCGCAGTTCGGAGGGGGTCTTTCTCAGCGTGGCGGCGCCAGGATTCGAACCTGGGAAGGCTGAGCCGGCAGATTTACAGTCTGCTCCCTTTGGCCGCTCGGGCACACCGCCGGGGTTGCTGCCGTTCGAACCGCTTTTCGGCGGTGCTCCCTGGCAACGACGTAAACAATACCCGATGCGGAGGGGTGCTTCGCCACCCGATTGATCTGCGCCCGAGGGACCGCGGGTGGCTAGGCTTGTCCGGATGCGGCCCGGGTTCCACGCCGGGCTCGGCGGCCACCCCCACGCCCGCCGATACGCACCCCACAAGCACCCCGATACAAGGAGCCACAGGACATGGCCGACTCCAGTTTCGACATCGTCTCGAAGGTCGAGCGGCAGGAGGTCGACAACGCCCTCAACCAGGCCGCCAAGGAGATCTCGCAGCGCTACGACTTCAAGGGCGTGGGTGCCTCGATCTCGTGGTCCGGCGAGAAGATCCTGATGGAGGCGAACTCCGAGGACCGCGTCAAGGCCGTCCTCGACGTCTTCCAGTCCAAGCTGATCAAGCGCGGTATCTCGCTGAAGGCGCTGGACGCGGGCGAGCCCCAGCTGTCCGGCAAGGAGTACAAGATCTTCGCGTCCATCGAGGAGGGCATCTCCCAGGAGAACGCGAAGAAGGTGGCGAAGATCATCCGCGATGAGGGTCCCAAGGGGGTGAAGGCTCAGGTGCAGGGCGACGAACTGCGCGTCAGCTCCAAGAGCCGCGACGACCTGCAAGCCGTGATCGCCCTGTTGAAGGGCAAGGACTTCGACTTCGCGCTCCAGTTCGTGAACTACCGGTAAGCCCGGGAGCACCCACTCACGGTCGTGGTGGCGGTACGAGGAAGGGTGGGCACCCGTCGGTGCCCACCCTTCTCTCCTGCTGGCTGCGGTCCAGGAGTGTGCGCGGTCGTACCAGGTCGCGCGCTCGGTCAGTTGCGCGAGTTGCCGAACAGGATGCGGTAGGCGATCAGCAGGACCAGCGAGCCGCCGATGGCCGCCGCCCAGGTCGCGCCGTCGTAGAAGTGCTTGGTGATCGGGTGGTCCAGGAAGCGCGCCGAGATCCAGCCGCCGATGAACGCGCCCGCGACGCCGATGAGTGTCGTGCCGATGAAGCCGCCCGGGTCGCGTCCTGGGAGCAGGAACTTGGCGATGGCCCCGGCCAGCAGCCCCAGGATGATCCAGCTGATGATCGTCATGCCGTGAACCTGCCCTCCCGCGCTGTGCTTGCACTGTCCGGATGGTGTGAGTTCGGTGCGGACAGGCTGTACGTCGCGCGACGTGCGTCTGTGGTGCGCGCCACGTGCCGCTCGGCTCTGAGACCGGCTCGCCGCGCGCTTGTTCATGCTCTGTTGATGAAGAGGACGTCATGGTGAGGCTCCTCGGTTGCAGCGGTCAGTAGGGTGCGGGCCATGCCACAGTCCCCCGGTTCCGCCTCCGAACTGCGACGCACACTCGGCGTCGGCGACGCCGTGGTCGTCGGGCTCGGCTCGATGATCGGGGCCGGGATCTTCGCCGCCCTGGGGCCCGCGGCGCGCGCGGCCGGCTCCGGACTGCTGCTCGGCCTCGCGGTCGCCGCCGTGGTCGCCTACTGCAACGCCACGTCGTCGGCCCGTCTGGCCGCGCTGTATCCGGCCTCCGGCGGCACGTACGTGTACGGGCGCGAACGGCTCGGGGCGTTCTGGGGTTATCTCGCGGGCTGGTCGTTCGTGGTCGGTAAGACGGCCTCCTGTGCGGCGATGGCGCTCACCGTGGGCGCGTACGTCTGGCCGGGGCAGGCGCATGCCGTGGCGGTCGCGGCCGTCGTGGCGCTGACCGCGGTGAACTACGGCGGCATCCAGAAGTCCGCCTGGCTGACCCGGGTGATCGTGGCGGTGGTGCTGGCTGTCCTCGCTTCCGTGGTGGTCGTGTGTCTGGGGTCGGGGGCGTCCGAGGCCGGGCGCCTGGACATCGGGGCCTCCGGGGGCGCGGGCGGCGTGCTGCAGGCGGGCGGTCTGCTGTTCTTCGCCTTCGCCGGGTACGCGCGCATCGCGACCCTCGGCGAGGAGGTACGCGATCCTGCGCGCACCATCCCCCGCGCGATCCCGCTGGCTCTGGGCATCGCGCTCGCCGTGTACGTGTGTGTGGCGGTGGCCGTCCTTTCCGTGCTGGGAGCCGGTGGTCTGGGGCGCGCCGGTGCTCCGCTGGCCGACGCGGTGCGGGCGGCCGGGGTGCCGGGGCTGGTGCCGGTGGTACGGGTCGGGGCGGCCGTGGCCGCGCTGGGCTCGCTGCTCGCGCTGATCCTGGGCGTCTCCCGGACGACGCTGGCCATGGCCCGCGACCGGCATCTGCCCAGCGCGCTGTCGGCCGTGCATCCACGTTTCCAGGTGCCGCACCATGCCGAACTGGCCGTGGGCGCAGCGGTCGCCGCCCTGGCCGCCACGGTGGACGTACGGGGCGCGATCGGGTTCTCCTCCTTCGGTGTGCTCGCGTACTACGCCGTGGCCAACGCCTCGGCCTGGACACTGAGTTCGGCTCCCGCGGCGCGGGTGCTGCCGGCAGTGGGGCTGGTCGGGTGCGTGGTGCTGGCGTTCTCGCTGCCGGGGATTTCGATGGTCGCGGGCGCGGGGGTGCTGGTGGTGGGGGTGGTGGCGTACGGGGTGCGGCAGTGGGTGACGGGGCGGCAGGCCACTGGGCAGTAGCGGGCGCGGTGCGCACAGGCGCGGTGTTCGTACGAGAAGGTCGGCGCCGGCATGGGGCGCGTCGCCGGTTGAAGCACCCTCTCGCTCGCCGACAGCGTCAGGACGCGCGCGCCTCTGCCGTACGTATGCCGAAGTCGTCCCAAGGGGCCAGGTCCATGCCCTCGTTGGTCTCCTCGTACCAGCCCGTGCCGTCGAGCCAGGTGTGCAGCCAGTCCGCCAGGCTCGGCGCGTCGACGTACCAGGCGTGAGCGGCCTCGCCGGCGTTCGGCTCGAAGAGCAGGACCGTCGCTTCCGGGGAATGGCTGTCCACGCACGCGTACATGGCGCAGCCCCAGTGCGATATCGGGAGGACGCCCTCGGGCCAGGGCCAGTCCGGGTCCCTGCGGCCGCTCTCGCGGTTGGCGAGGTACTGCACGACGGCGGCGGGCTCGCCGGCGGGCGGGCTGTCGAGCAGGGACAACAGACCGTACTCCGGGCCGAATCCGCCGTCCCCTATCCGCAGGTAGAGGTCGGCGAGCAGCGGCGGCAGGGCGAAGCCGAGGGTTGCCTCGGCGCGGGTCAGGGTGGCCGCGTCGACAGGCTCGGGGAGGGAAGTCCAACCCCACGGACGGGTGTTGCGCGCCTTGGCCGCGACCCGTGCCAGCAACTGCTCGTTCTCGGTCATGGATTCATGATGCAAGGCGCCACTGACAATCGGGCCGGCCTGTGGACAACCGCCGGGTTGTGGAAAACACGGTGGCCCGGACGGGGTGCGGGCGGAAGCCGCCGCGCCCTCCGACCGGGCCACATGTACTGCGGTGACGGGCGACGTCAGCGCGCCGCGAACGGCTCGTCCGTCCGTACGATCTCGCGGCCGAGCGGCAGCAGTGAGACCGGAATCAGTTTGAAGTTGGCGATGCCGAACGGGATTCCGATGATGGTGATGCACAGCGCAATGCCCGTGACGATGTGCGTGAGCGCCAGCCACCAGCCCGCGAGGACCAGCCACAGCACGTTGCCGATACAGGAGGGCGCGCCCGCGTCCCGGCGCTCGATCGTCGTGTACCCGAAGGGCCACAGGGCGTAGACGCCGATACGAAAGGCCGCGATGCCGAACGGGATTCCGATAATGGTGATGCAGAGCACGACGCCGGCGGCGAGGTATCCGAGGAACAGCCAGAAGCCGCTGAGGACGAGCCAAATGACGTTCAGGATGGTTTTCACTGGGGGCGACCTGCCATCTTCTCGAGCCGGGCAATGCGGTCTGCCATCGGCGGATGCGTCGAGAACATCTTGGAGAGTCCCTGACCTGGACGGAAGGGGTTCGCGATCATCATATGGCTCGCCGTCTCGATGCGCGGCTCGGGCGGCAGCGGCAGCTGCTTGGTGCCCGTCTCCAGCTTGCGCAGGGCGCTGGCGAGAGCGAGCGGGTCGCCGGTCAGCTGGGCGCCTGAGGAGTCGGCCTCGTACTCTCGCGAGCGACTGATGGCCAGTTGGATGAGGCTGGCCGCGAGCGGGCCGAGGATCATGATGAGCAGCATGCCGAGGATGCCGGGGCCGTCATCGTCGTCCGAGCGGCCGATCGGGATCAGCCAGGCGAAGTTGACCAGGAACATGATCACCGAGGCGAGGGCGCCGGCGACCGACGAGATGAGGATGTCGCGGTTGTAGACGTGACTGAGCTCGTGGCCGATGACGCCGCGCAGTTCGCGCTCGTCCAGGAGGCGCAGGATGCCTTCCGTGCAGCACACCGCGGCGTTGCGCGGGTTACGGCCGGTGGCGAAGGCGTTGGGCGCCTCCGTCGGCGAGATGTAGAGGCGGGGCATGGGCTGGCGGGCCTGGGTGGAGAGGTCGCGGACCATGCGGTAGAGGGCGGGGGCCTCGAACTCGCTGACCGGGCGGGCACGCATCGCGCGTAGCGCCAGTTTGTCGCTGTTCCAGTAGGCGTACGCGTTCGTGCCCAGTGCGATGAGAACCGCGACGACGAGCCCCATACGGCCGAAGAAACTGCCGATGACGATGATGAGGGCGGACAGTCCTCCGAGGAGTACTGCGGTCCTTAGCCCGTTGTGCCGGCGGTGCACGGTACGCCCTCCAAGTGGTGCAGCAGGGGAACCCTTTGCTTGCTGGATCTTGTTTGCTGTCTCCGGTGCCGCTGGTGCCGTGGTGTCACGTCCAGTGGACCTTCCCGTCCTGCTCAACGCCAGGCGAGGGTCACTAGTTCCCTTGTGCGTACGGCGGCATGCCTCGGCCGTCGGGGTGACGGCCGGGGGCGCTCGCTCAGAACAGGCCGGTGTCGGCGAACCGCAGGACCAGCTGAGGGGCTCCGGACAGCGCGACGCCGAGCACGCCGGTGACGGCGATCGCCGCCGTGAGGGGCGCGGGGAGGCGGTGCTTGACGGGCTCGCCCTCGGGGGCGCGGAACAGCAGGGCCGTCCACTGGAGGTAGTAGAAGAGCGCGATGACGACGTTTGCGGCCATGACGACGGCCAGCCAGCCGAGGCCGGCGTCGACGGCCGTCGAGAACACGGTGACCTTGGCGAACAGGCCGATGATGCCCGGCGGCAGTCCGGCCAGGCAGAGCAGGAAGAAGGCCAGGAGGAGAGCGGCGAGGGGGTTCTTCGCGTACAGGCCGCGGTAGTCCGTGATGCGGTTGGTGGCGTTCGTGCGGCCCACGAGCGCGGCCACCGCGAAGGCGCCCAGGTTCACGGCGGCGTACATGAGGGCGTACGCGACCGTGGAGCCGATGGAGCGCTCGGCGTCGTCGGAGTAGGCGGCCGCGGCGATCGGTACGAGGAGGTAGCCGGCCTGGCCCACCGAGGACCATGCGAGGAGGCGTACCGCGCTGTACGCGCGCGTGGCCTGCTGGCGCAGGGCGCCGACGTTGCCGACGGTCATGGTGAGCGCGGCCAGCGCCGCCAGCGCGGGGCCCCAGACATCGGCGTACGACGGGAACGCGACGACGGTGACGAGGATCAGGCCTGAGAAGCCGACGGCCTTGCCGACGACCGACAGGTAGGCGGCGATCGGGAGCGGCGCGCCTACGTAGGTGTCGGGCACCCAGAAGTGGAAGGGCACGGCGGCCGTCTTGAAGGCGAAGCCGACGAGGGTGAGGACGACGCCGGTCTGGGCGAGGGTGTGGAGCTGGCCGTCGACGTGCTGGATGCGTTCGGCGACCTGGGTGAGGTACAGGGTGCCGGTGCAGGCGTACACGAAGCTGATGCCCATGAGGCTGACGGCGGTCGCGGTGACCGACGACAGGAAGAATTTCAGGGCCGCTTCGGAGGACTTCTTGTCGCCGTGCCGGATGCCGACGAGGGCGAAGGCGGGCAGGGAGGCGACTTCCAGGGCGACGATCAGGGTCGCGAGGTCGCGAGAGGCGGGCAGAAGGGCGGCGCCGGCCGCGGAGGAGAGCAGGAGGAACCAGTACTCCCCTTCGGGGAGTTGTTTGTCGGCGTCCTTGAGGGCGGTCACCGACAGGAGGGCGGCGAGGAGTGCGCCGCCGAGGACCAGGAACTGGATGACCAGGGTGAAGCGGTCCGCGGTGTAGCTGCACGCGTGCGTGCCGTTCACGCAGAAGGTGCTGCGGTCGTCGTCCACGAGGGGCAGCAGGAGGAGCGCGGAGGCGGCGAGTCCTGCCACTGAGACCCAGCCGAGGAGCGCCTTCTTGGCCTCACCGACGAACAGGTCGGCGACGAGGACGACGAGTCCGACGACCGCCGCGAGGGTGGGGGGCGCGATGGCGAGCCAGTCGACGGACTGGACGAGGTTCTCGGCCAGCGGCTGGGCCGGGGAGCTCATCGGGTGCCTCCTGCGAGGAGCTGCTGCACGGCCGGGTCGGTCAGGCCGAGGAGGGCCTTGGGCCACAGCCCGGCGAGGACGGTGAGGGCGACGAGCGGGGTCCAGGCCACGAACTCGTACGTGTGGACGTCGGCGAGTTGCGGCGCTTCCTGCGGTACGGCGCCCATGCACACGCGGCGGACCACGACGAGCATGTACGCGGCCGTGAGGAGGGTGCCGAAGGCGGCGATCGCCATGAAGGTGAGGAACGCCGGACGGCTGAGGTCGGCGGCGGGCTTGAACGCGCCGAACAGGGCCAGCATCTCGCCCCAGAATCCGGCGAGGCCCGGGAGGCCGAGCGAGGCGACCGCGCCGAAGGCGAGCAGGCCGCCGAGGCGCGGGGCCTTGCCGTAGAGGGCGGCTCCGGTCTCCTCGGCGAGGGTGTCGAGGTCGGTGGTGCCCGTGCGGTCCTTCAGCGCACCGACCAGGAAGAAGAGGAGGCCGGTGATGAGGCCGTGGGCGATGTTGGCGAACAGGGCGCCGTTGACGCCGGTCGGGGTCATGGTCGCGATGCCGAGCAGGACGAAGCCCATGTGGCCGACGGAGGAGTAGGCGATGAGGCGCTTGAGGTCGCCCTTCGCGCCCTGCTTGGCCAGGGCCAGGCAGGCCAGGGATCCGTAGATGATCCCGACGACGGCGAAGGCGGCGAGGTACGGCGCGAAGGTACGGAAGCCGTCCGGCGCGACAGGGAGGAGGATCCGGATGAACCCGTACGTACCCATCTTCAGCAGGACGCCTGCCAGCAGGACCGAACCGACGGTCGGCGCGGCGGTGTGGGCGTCGGGCAGCCAGCTGTGCAGCGGCCACATCGGCGTCTTGACCGCGAGCCCGATCCCGATCGCAAGAACGGCGATGACCTGCACGGATGCGGTCAGCGACCGGCCGTTGTCAGTGGCGAGTGCCACCATGTCGAAGGTGCCGGCCTTGATCCCGATCAGGAGCAGGCCGAGCAGCATGACGACCGAACCGAGCAGCGTGTAGAGGATGAATCGCCAGGCGGCCTGGGTCCTGCCCTCGCCGCCCCAGCGGGCGATGAGGAAGTACATCGGGATGAGGACCATCTCGAACGCGAGGAAGAACAGCAGCAGATCGAGGACGGCGAAGCTCGCGAGCGTGCCGGATTCGAGGACCAGCAGCAGTGCGACGAAGGCCTTCGGGGTCGGGCCCGCAGGCATCTTGAAGTACGAGTAGAGCGCGCAGAGGAAGGTCAGCAGCGCGGTCAGGACCAGAAGGGGGAGGGAGATGCCGTCGATGCCGAGGTGGATGCGCACGTCGAGCGCGGGGATCCAGCTGATGTCGGTCGTGGCCTGCATCTTCGACGGGTGGTCGTGGTCGAAGCCGAGTGTGAGGACGATCGCGGCGATGAGGACCGCGCCGGTCACGGTCACGCCGTGGCGGAGCACGGCCTGTTCGGGCGACTTCCCCTTCAGACCGGGCGGGGCGGGCAGGAGAGCGGCGACCGCGCCGAGGAGCGGTGCGACGACGACGAACGCCAGAAGGAACTGCATCACGGACTCGCTGATATCGATCACGCCTGCTCACGCTCCCGTGGCGACGAGGAGGGCGGCGACCGCCAGGACGACGGTGCCGGCGAGCAGCGCGCTCACATAGGTCTGCACATTGCCGGTCTGGGCGCGCCGTACGGCGGCCCCGAGCAGGCGGGGTAGGGCGCCCGCACCGCGTACGTAGGTCTCGACGACCTCGCGGTCCAGGAACCGGACGAGACTCGCCCCGGCCTGGACCGGGCGGACGAACAGGGCCGCGTACACGGCGTCGAGGTGGAAGCCGACGGCCGCGTGCCGGTGCAGCGGGCCGAGCAGCAGTCGTCCGGGGTCGGCGGGGTCGGGCGCGTAGGCCACTCCCCCGTACACGGGCGCATGGCTGGCGATGGCCTCGGCCTCGACCTGGGCGGCATCGCCCTCCGGGTGGGCCGCGACCGCACCCAGCGGGGCGCGGGCCGCGAGCGTGGTGGTGTGGCGCCAGGCGGCATAGGTGACGAGGGCGCCGACCAGGGCGGCGCCCGTACCGACCACGGATGTCGTGAGCGTCGGGGTGAGGTCACGGCCGTCGAACCAGTCGGGCAGCACGCGGAAGGCGAACCCGCCGAGGGCGAGGGACGGGACGGCGAGCACCCACAGGACGACGGTCATGGTGAGCGGCTGGCGGCCGTGGTCGGGGGCTTCGGCGCCCCGGCCGTGGAAGGCCAGCAGCCACAGGCGCATCGCGTACCCGGCGGTGAGTACGGCGGTGAGCAGGCCGGCGACGAGAGTGATCCAGCCGGCGGCGCCGGGGGCGTGCTCGGTGTGGCCGGTGACGACGTGTTCGGCGGCGCCGAGGACGGACTCCTTGGAGAAGAAGCCGCTGAAGGGCGGGATCGCGGCGAGCGCGAGGAGCGCCACGGTCATCGTCCAGTAGGCGTCGGGGACGCGGTCGCGCAGGTGGCCCATGCGGGACATGGCGGCCAGCGAGTTGGTGCCGGCGGCGTGGATGATCACGCCGGCCGCGAGGAACAGCAGGGCCTTGAAGGCGCCGTGCGTGAGGAGGTGGAAGACGGCGGCACCACGGTCGCCGACGGCGAGGGCGCCGGTCATGTAGCCGAGCTGGCCGATGGTCGAGTAGGCGAGGACGCGCTTGATGTCGTCCTGGGCGAGCGCGGCGAGGCCCGAGCCGAGCATCGTGACGGCGGCCATGACGGCGAGGACCACCATCGCGGCCTGCGAGGACTCGAACACCGGGAGGAGACGGGCGATGAAGTAGACACCGGCGGCGACCATCGTCGCGGCGTGGATCAGCGCGGAGACGGGTGTCGGACCTGCCATCGCGTCGGGGAGCCAGGTGTGCAGCGGGAACTGCGCCGACTTGCCCGCCGCACCGGCCAGGAGC
The DNA here is from genome assembly GCF_053596855.1 of Streptomyces sp. NPDC001617. Lineage (NCBI taxonomy): Bacteria > Bacillati > Actinomycetota > Actinomycetes > Kitasatosporales > Streptomycetaceae > Streptomyces > Streptomyces sp. NPDC001617. The sequence continues at coordinate 8,746 of NZ_JBSFHA010000106.1, read as the reverse complement.
AGCAGCGCGATGAGCGTGGGGTGGTCGAGTCCGCCGTTCGCGACGGCGCCGAGGATCTTCGTGATGCGGAAGGAGCCGGCGTCGGTGGCGAGGGCGAACAGACCGATCAGGAAGGGGACGTCACCGAGCTTGGTCACCAGGAAGGCCTTGATGGAGGCGGCGCGAGCCTCCGGGGTCTCCCAGTAGTGGCCGACCAGGAAGTACGAGCAGATGCCCATGATCTCCCAGCCGACCAGCAGCACGATCAGGTCGCCGGAGTAGACGACGAGCAGCATCGCGGAGGTGAAGAGGGAGACGAGCGCGGCGTACGAGGGGTAGCGCGGGTCGTCGCGCAGGTAGCCGGTCGAGTAGATCTGCACGCAGGAGGCGACGACGCCGACCAGGACGGCGACGAGGGCGGCGAAGCCGTCGATGTGGAGGGCGAGTTCGATGGGGACCGAGCCGGTGGGGGTCAGTTCGGTGTGGGCGTTGATGGCCTGGTCGCCGCCTTGGCGTACGGCGACGACCGCGGCCAGGACCAGGGCCGTCAGGGTCGGCAGGACGGCGAGCGGGCGGACGAAGCCGGGTGCCGTGCGGCCGAGCAGCAGGCCGACGGCCGCTCCCAGGAAGGGCAGGAGCGGGACGAGGACGGCGAGGGTGGTCGTGGTCACGCGGTGGCCTCAGCCTTCCCGGCCCCGTCGGCCGGCCCGGCCGTGAGGGCGTCGCTGTCGGGGCCGTCCGACTCGTGGCCCTCCGCGGTGTCGCGGAGCTTGTCGATGTCCGAGGTGCCGCGGTTGCGGTAGACGGCCAGGACGATCGCCAGGCCGATGCCGATCTCGGCGGCGGCGATGGCGATGGTGAACAGGGTCAGGGCCTGGCCGGAGTGCAGGGTGTCCCGGGCGGCCTTGCTGAGCCAGACGTCGAAGGCGACCAGGTTCAGGTTGACGGCGTTGAGCATCAGCTCGACCGACATCAGGACGAGGATCGCGTTGCGGCGGGCGAGGACTCCGTACAGGCCCGTGCAGAAGAGGAGGGCGGCCAGGACGGCGGGATAGGCGAGGTGCATCAGCGGGCGCCTTCCTGCTGGGCCGGGCTGGTTCCCTCGACCGGGCTATTTCCCTCGATCGGGTGATTACGGGAATCCGGGACGGATGGGGAACCACCGGTCGTGGCCCGGGAGTTCACAGGGGGAGAGCTCAACTCCGCCTTCGCCTTGCGGGACAGGACGATCGCGCCGACCAGTGCCGCCAGGAGGAGGACGGAGAGGGCCTCGAAGGGAAGGACCCAGTTCTGGAAGAGGCTCGCTCCGGTGACGGCGGTGGATCCGGCGGCCGGCCCGTCCAGATCGATCCAGGTGGCGCGGAAGGCGTCGACGACGACCCAGACCAGGGCGGTGGCTGCGGCGACGGCGACCGTGAGGGCGGCCCAGCGGTTGCCGGAGTCGGCGTCCGGGGAGCGGCCGATGGGAGCTTTGGTGAGCATCAGACCGAACAGAAGGAGGACGACGACGGAACCGACGTAGATGAGCACCTGCACCCAGGCGATGAACTCGGCGGTGAGCAGGAGGTACTCGACGGCGAGGCCGCCGAGGGTGACCACCAGCCACAGGGCGGCGTGCACCAGCTGCCGGGTGGTGACGGTGACCAGCGCGGCGCCGAAGGTGGCCAGACCGACGAGGAGGAAGGCGATCTCGACGCCGGTCGGGGAGAGGAAGCCGTGGGTCTGGGCGGCGGCGGTGGTCGCCGTGGCGTGAGCGGTTGTCGTGTGGGCCCACGTGGCATGGGTCGCTGTCGCGGCGGCTGCGGCGAGGGTCACGACGTGCCTCCCTCGAGTGCGGTCGGCCCGGACTGCGGGTCGGTCGGCCCCGCCGGAGGCTTGGTCGGATCGGCCTGCGCGGGCGGCTCGGCCTGCGCGGCCTGCGCGGTCGCCAGCTTCTCGGCGGTCTTGCGGGCGGCGGCGATCTCCTTGGGTTCCTCCGCGCCGGGGTCGAGGGCGGGCGGGGCAGGAACCGTCCACATCCACTCGCGGAGCTTGTCCCGCTCGTGGGTGAGTTCGTGGATGTCGGTCTCGGCGTACTCGAACTCCGGGGACCAGAACAGGGCGTCGAAAGGACAGACCTCGATGCAGATACCGCAGTACATGCACAGGGCGAAGTCGATGGCGAAGCGGTCGAGGACGTTGCGGCTGCGCTCGCGGCCGCCGGGCGTCGCCGCCGGGATCGTCTCCTTGTGGGAGTCGATGTAGATGCACCAGTCCGGGCACTCCCGGGCGCACAGCATGCAGACCGTGCAGTTCTCCTCGAACAGGCCGATGACACCGCGGGTGCGGGGCGGTAGGTCGGGCTGGACGTCCGGGTACTGCTCGGTGACCGACTTCTTCGTCATCGTGCGGAGGGTGACGGCCAGGCCTTTGGCGAGGCCGGAGCCGGGGATGGGGGCCATGGTTACTGGATCACCACCTTGACGATGCCGGTGAGGGCGATCTGGGCGAGGGAGAGAGGGACGAGGAGGGTCCAGGAGAGTTTCTGGAGCTGGTCCTCGCGCAAGCGGGGGTACGTGACGCGGAGCCAGATGACGACGAAGGCGAGGACGGCCGTCTTCAGCAGGGTCCAGACCCAGCCGAGGCCGTCGGCGCCCCAGGGGCCGTGCCAGCCGCCCAGGAACAGGACGGTGGTCAGGCCGCACAGGACGATGATTCCGGCGTACTCGGCGAGGAGGAACAGGGCGAAGCGCAGGCCGGTGTACTCGGTGTACGCGCCGAAGATGATCTCCGAGTCGGCGACGGGCATGTCGAAGGGGGGCCGCTGGAGTTCGGCCAGACCCGCGACGAAGAAGACGATCGCGCCGACGATCTGCCAGGGCAGCCACCACCACTCGAAGGCGTCGAGGATGCCGGGGAGGGAGACGGTGCCGGCGGCCATCGCGACGGAGGCGGCGGCCAGGAGCATCGGGAGTTCGTAGGCGAGGAGCTGGGCGGCGGTGCGGAGGCCGCCGAGGAGGGAGAACTTGTTGGCGGAGGCCCAGCCGGCCATGAGGGAGCCGAGGACGCCGACGCCCATCACCGCGAGCACGAAGAAGATGCCCGCGTCCAGTACCTGGCCGACGGCGCCCTCGTCGGGGCCGATGGGGATGGCGACGAGGACCAGGAGATACGGGAGGAGGGCGACGGCGGGGGCGAGCTGGAAGATACGGCGGTCCGCGCCGGCGGGTACGACATCTTCCTTCTGGGCGAACTTCACGCCGTCGGCGACGAGTTGGGCCCAGCCGTGGAAGCCGCCGGCGTACATCGGGCCGAGGCGGCCCTGCATATGGGCCATGACCTTGTGCTCGGTCTGGCCCACGATCAGGGGGAAGGTGAGGAAGACGACGAAGACGATCAGGAGTCGCAGGGCGACGTCGAGAGCGTCGGTCACTGCGGGCCTCCTGCGGGGTCCTCGGGGGGCTGGGGGGAGTCGGTCTCAGGGTCGGAAGTGGGGGGCTGCTGCGTCGGAGATGCCTGCTCGGGGCCGGTTCCGGGCGCCGACTGCGAGCTGCCTTGCGGGCTCGGCTCACCCTCCGGCCGAAGGTCACCCTCCGACCGCGGCTTGTCGGGGGAATCCGGCTCGCTTGGCGAATCCGGCTCGCCCTTCGAAGTCGGCTCGCCCTCCGAACCATCGTGGCCGCGCTCGGAATCCGGCTTGGCATCCGATTCCTCGAAGGCAGGCCGGGCGTGATGCCACGGCGCGTCCGGGCTGCCGGGTGTCCGGGGGACCGCCTGCTGGCTCGCCGAGCCCTGGGCGGCCGTTCGGGCGCGGCGCAGCCGTGCCGGTGCCTCTGCTTCCGGTGGTGTCTCCGCTTGCGCGGGAGCCGACGTCTGGCTCACCGACCCCTCCGCCGCCGAACGCGCACGCCGCGGCCTCGCACCCGGAGGTGCGTCGGGCGCCGCAGGTGTCCCGGGCGTCGCAGCCTCCGTCTGGCTCGCCGAGCCCTCTGCCGCTGTACGGGCGCGTCGTACCGGACGTTCCCCGGCCGCGCGTGCAGGGCGGTCCCCCGCCGCCCGGCCCGTCGCTCGGGCAGGGCGGGTCGGGGCCGGAGGGAGTTGGCCCTTCAAGGGGCCCCATTCGTTGGGGTCGGGGACTCCTGGGGGGAGCATTTGGCGGCGTTTGGGGCCGCCGTGGTCGGACTCGCCCGGTTCCTTGGCCCCGGGCCAGGACTTGGCGACGCGAGCCGCCAGGACGAAGTCCTTGCGGAGGGGGTGGCCCTCGAAGGTCTCCGGGAGGAGGAGGTGGTCCAGGGACGGGTGGCCTTCGAAGTGGACGCCGAACATTTCGTGGGTCTCGCGTTCGTGCCAGGCCGCGCCCGCGTAGACGCCGACCGCGGTCGGCAGGGTCGGTGCCTCGTGCGGGACCGTGGTGCGGAGCAACAGACGCCTGACCGGGGCCAGGGCGACGACGTGGGCCGAGACGCGGAAGCCCGTGCCCGGTTCGTCGACCGCGCTCAGCCAGTCGAAGTAGGTGCAGCTCAGGCGGTCACGAGCCGTCTTGAGCGCGGTGAGCCAGGAGGTCGGGGGCACGTCGACCGTCAGGACCTCGTACGACTCCTCGGCCGTGGCCTCCGTACCGAACAACTCGTCGGCGGGGGCCGGGAGCCAGCCGATCGTGCCGCTCATCGGTCCTCCTCCGGAGCGGAACCGGCCGAACCGGGCACCGGTGGCTTCACCAAGCCGCTCTGCAGAGCCGTGGCCGAGGGACGGGCGGCACCGTTTCCGTACCGCTCCCCCAGCGACTCCTGGGCGATCTTCTCCTGGAGCTTGAGGATTCCCTGGAGCAGGGCCTCGGGGCGCGGCGGGCACCCGGGGACGTACACGTCGACCGGGATGATCTGGTCCACGCCCTTCGTCACCGAATACGAGTCCCAGTACGGGCCGCCGCAGTTGCTGCACGCGCCGAACGAGATGACGTATTTCGGCTCGGGCATCTGTTCGTAGAGGCGCTTCACGGCCGGGGCCATCTTGTCCGTGACCGTGCCGGAGACGACCATCAGGTCGGCCTGGCGTGGGCCCGGGGCGAAGGGGATCACGCCCAGGCGGATGAAGTCGTGGCGGGCCATCGACGCGGCGATGAACTCGATCGCGCAGCAGGCGAGCCCGAAGTTGAAGACCCACAACGAATACCGGCGGCCCCAGTTCAGGACCACCTTCATCGGCTCGGGGGCCAGGCGGGACAGCGCGCCCAGCCTCTTCGGCTCCGGCAGCAGAACAGGCTCCGGCGCATTCACTTCTGGCGTCACGTCCATGCCAGGACGCCCTTCTTGTATGCGTACAGCAGGCCCACGGCCAGGAAGCCGAGGAAGACGAACATCTCGACGAGGGTCGTGGCGCCGTAGCCGGGGGCGGCGAAGACGGTCGCCCAGGGGAACAGGAAGATCGAGTCGACGGCGAAGACGACGTAGAGGAAGGCGTAGACGTAGTAGCGGACCTGGGTGTGGGCCCAGCCCTCGCCGACGGGGTCGACTCCGCACTCGTACGTCAGGAGTTTCTCGGGGGTCGGGACCACCGGGCGCAGCAGGCGGCCCGCGCCGAAGGCCACGGCCACGAACAGCACGCCGACGACGGCCAGCAGCCCGACGACCGAGTACGACTGGAAGTAGTCCGCCGCGACGACCACGGCCGGATCGACGACGGTCGGTTCCCGCACGCCCGTACCCCTCACTCCCTGCGACCCTGATGAACGCCCTGCGCCCTGCGTCCCTGCGACCCTGATGAACGCTGTGGTTCGACGATCTGTACGCAACGGGAGTCTAGGCCCTGATAAAGGGACGGTAAGCAGCCCGTCACGCCTTGAGATCCGCTCGAGACGTGGTTCGAGACGCAGTTCAGGACGTGGGGGTGGGGTTTTCCCCAGCAGACGGCGGCGGCCGGCCTCATGGCGCCCGCGCCCGGCGCGCGGCACGCTAGCCCATATGACCGAACGCACCGAGCGCAACGAACGACTCTGGCGCCCGACCGGGGTGCCGGTGGGAGACGACGACAGCCCGCCACCCGCCCGTTTCGCCTACGACCGGCACACCTGGAAGGAGATCGCGCATCTCCTGGTGAACCTTCCGGTGGGGCTGCTCGGGTTCGTCTATGTCGTGACGGTGCTGTTCACCGGCTTCTGGCTGGCCGTCACGGTGATCGGCTTCCCGCTGCTGGCGGCCGGGCTCGCCGGTTCGCGGCTGCTGGGCCGGATGGAGCGGGCGCGGGCCCGGAAGCTGCTCGGGGTGCGGATCGACGAGCCGAGCCCGCTGCCCAGACACAGCACCGGTTACCTGCAACGGCTGTGGATGACGCTGAAGGACCCGGTGGCCTGGCGGACGGTCCTGTACGACTTCATCCGGCTGCCCTGGGGCATCCTCACCTTCGTCGTGACGCTGACCTCGCTGTTCGTGCTGTGGCCGGTGCTGCCGTTCATCGCACGAGGGCTCGCCAACGCGGACCGGGCGATGGTGCGGGGCCTGCTGTCGCCCTCGGACGAGCTGGAGCGCCGTATCGCCGAACTGGAGTCCGACCGGGGGGTGGTGGTCGACACCGCCAACGCGGATCTACGGCGGATCGAGCGCGACCTGCACGACGGGGCGCAGGCCCGTCTGGTGAACCTCGCGATGGGGCTGGGTCTGGCCAAGGAGAAACTGCTCGAGGACCCCGATGCGGCGGCGGAGATGGTCGCCGAGGCGCACGGCGAGGTGAAGCTGGCGCTCCAGGAGCTGCGGGATCTGGCGCGTGGCATCCATCCCGCCGTACTGACGGACCGGGGGCTGGACGCGGCGCTGTCGGCCGTCGCCTCCCGCTGCACCGTGCCCGTGAAGGTGACCGTCGACCTCGGTTCCCGGCCCGCCGCGGCCATCGAGGGCATCGCCTACTTCACCGTCTCCGAGCTGCTGCAGAACATCAGCAAGCACAGCGGGGCGAGAAACGCGTCCGTGGAGGTGTGGCGGGCGGAGAGCCGGCTGCTCATCCAGGTCGAGGACGACGGCCGCGGCGGGGCGCGGCTGGACGGCGGCACCGGTATGCAGGGGCTCGCCGACCGGCTGGACGCGGTCGACGGCCTCTTCGTCATCGACTCGCCGCAGGGCGGGCCGACGACCGTGACGGCCGAACTGCCGTGGCGGGACCGGCCCGTGGGCGAAGGACAGGCCGCGGGGTAGGGAAAACCCCCCTGCCAAGACGCCGACGGACTCCATGGTTCGCGGAGCTGCGGCCAAGGAGTGTGGAGGTACGGCAGGACAGCCGTCGAAGAGGGCGGGACGAGTAGAAACGGACGACGCCGATGGCCACGGAGTACGGAGAGGGCTACGGGACCGGGTTCGGGTACCCCGAGCACGGGGGTGAGCGGCGGCACCGGCTGCCGGCGGGGCTGCGGGCGCCGTTCGAGGCGCGCAGTTGGCGGGAGTTCGCCTATGTGCTGCTGAGCCTGCCGATCGGCGTCACGCTGTTCGTCTACGCCGTCACCATGCTGGCGCTCGGCGCGGGGCTCCTGGTCACCTTCCTGGGGATTCCGGTGCTCGCGCTGGGGCTGGCCGGGTGCCGGGGGGTCGGCGCGTTGGAGCGGGCGCGGGCGCGGGGGCTGCTGGGTCTCGAGGTCGCCGACCCGGAGCCGCTGCGGATGCGCAAGCCCGGGCTGATGGCCTGGATGGGGGCCGTGCTGAAGAGCGGCACGTCGTGGCGGACCCTGCTGTACGCGCTGCTGCAGTTCCCCTGGTCGGTGTTCTCGTTCGTGGTCGCCGTGAACTTCTGGGCGTACGGATGGGCGTTGCTGACGTATCCGCTGTGGTTCTGGCTCTTCCCGTTGTACGGCGGCCAGGGCGGGCTTCAGCTCTACGGCGACGCACAGCACAGCATCTATCTCGACAACCCGTTCGAGATCACCGTCGCGGCGTTGGTGGGGCTGTTGTTCACGCTGGCCACGCCGTGGATCGTGCGAGCGCTGACGATGGTGGACCGGGTGATGGTGCATGGGCTGCTCGGGCCGTCGCGGTTGTCGGCGCGGGTGGTGGAGCTGGAGTCCGACCGGGGGGTCGTGGTCGATACGGCGGCTGCGGATCTGCGGCGGATCGAGCGGGATCTGCATGACGGCGCGCAGGCTCGGCTGGTGGCGCTCGCGATGGATCTGGGGCTGGCGAAGGAGAAGCTGACGGAGGATCCGCAGGCGGCGGCGCGAATGGTGGACGAGGCGCACGGTGAGGTGAAGACGGCGCTGCAGGAGCTGCGGGATCTGGCGCGGGGGATTCATCCGGCGGTGCTGACGGATCGGGGGCTGGATGCGGCGCTGTCTGCCGTCGCCTCGCGGTGCACTGTGCCGGTGCAGGTGGAGGTGGATCTGGCGGAGCGGCCGGCGCCGGCCATCGAAGGGATCGTCTACTTCACGGTGTCGGAGCTTTTGCAGAACATCAGTAAGCATGCGCGGGGGACGTGGGCCGCGGTGGATGTGTGGCGGGTGGACGATCGGCTGATGGTGCAGGTTGCGGACAACGGGGTGGGGGGTGCGGATGCCTCCGGCGGGTCGGGGCTGGGGGGGCTTGCGGAGCGGTTGGACGCGGTGGATGGGATCTTGGTCGTGGACTCGCCGGTGGGGGGGCCTACGCGGGTGACTGCGGAGTTGCCCTGGCGGGGGGAGCGGGCGCTGGGGTGAACGCCGGGTTGTCTCGCCCCCGCCGCCCTTACCCGTCCCCTCCCCAGGGGCTGCCGCCCCTTCGACCCCGGTCCTGGGGGCTGCCGCCCCCAGACCCCCGCTTCGGCCTGAACGGCCTCG
>NZ_JBSFHA010000105.1:0-37153 GCF_053596855.1 Streptomyces sp. NPDC001617 | reverse complement strand
TGAAGCCGGGTGAACGCCCAAGCCGGCGGGGCCACCAGCTCCGACCTGCGGATTCCGGTGCCTTGATCCCCTACACCACCTGGCGGGACGCCACCTGCGCCGGCGCAGCCCCCTCGTTCAAGCGAGGGCCTTCGGTGTGTTTGGCCGGATACTCTCTGGCCATGGCAGCCCGTGACCTTCAAGAGCGGATCAAGAAGCTCATCATCGACCGCAGGTTGCCCCCCGGGGCGTCGCTGCCGACCGAGCCCGAGCTGATGGGGTACCTCGGCGCGAGCCGGAACTCGGTGCGCGAGGCGCTCAAGGCGCTGCAGGCGATGGGGATCGTGGAGATCCGGCACGGGTTCGGGACGTATGTCGGCCCGATGACGCTGGCACCGATGATCGAGGGGCTCGCGTTCCGTACGGTCGCCGGGCACTACCGGGGTGAGGACTCCCTGCTCCAGCTGCTGGAGCTGCGCGAGGCCGTGGAGACGGGGCTGATCTCACGGCTGGCGGGGCGGATTCCGGAACGGGACCTCGTTGAACTCGACGCACTCGTGAGCCGTATGGAAGAGCAGGCCGCGCGAGGAGGCGCGGGCCTCGCGGACACCGACCGCGCCTTTCACGCCACCCTCTACCGGGGGCTGGACAACGTGTTGCTGGGCGAGGTCCTGGAGGCGTTCTGGGACGCCTTCCACCGGGTGCAGACGGACCTGGGCGGCGCGCCGCCCGACCACCGGGTCACCAGCCGGCAGCACCGGGACATCCTCGACGCGGTGCGGTCCGGCGACTCGGCACGGGCGGAGGAGGCCATAAGGGAGCACTTCGGCAACATTCGCGTCCGACTGTCCACAACTGGTCCACAGGACCCCCACACGCGCCACAATGAACGCGTATGACCGGTAAACACCGCGTTTCGCATCTTGCGATCATGATGGACGCCGTAGAACCCTGTTTTTCAAGATACTGCGGATACGCGGTAGTTGGGGGACTAGTAAGCGGTTGCCGGATCTGCGGGGTTAGGGGGCCCCGTTCACGCGCGGATGCCGAGGGGGGCATCATGCAACCGGAAGGTCGCGGTTCCATGTCTCTGGGTGTGGAAAGTGTGGTGACTGCGGCCGGTCACTGATACGTCTGTGGAGTGGAAGTCGAGGGGGACTCGGCCGCAGGCGGAAGGAACCGACACAACACGCGGGTGTGTCCCGCGTGTGGGGGGATGACTCATGACGTCGACGCCGACGGGCGCCCGGCATAACTTCGACCCGTCCGAAACCGCACAGCTGAGGGTGCCTTCGCAGCACCGCAACAGCACCACAGGCCAGTTCCGCCGGATCAAGAAAACCCTGCCGAGATACGACTACGAGCACTACAGCCGGCTGGCGGGCCCCCTCACCCAGCCCGACCCGAACAAGCCCTACAAAGTGCAGTACCGCTCGCTGCTCTCGCAGGAGCCGCACCGCGTCCGCGCCGCCCTGATGCTGGGCGCGGCGCCGCTGCTCTCGCTGATCCTGCTGGCCTGGCTGATGCAGCCGCAGCACTGGACCGAGCGCGAGTATCCCGCCTTCAGCTTCCTGCCGGCGCTCGACATCGTGATGCTCGTCTCGATCGGTCTGATCGAGTTCTTCCGCTGCATGAACGTGCTGTCGAACGCGCACGCCACACTGGTCGCCCGCGACCCCATCCCGGTGGTCCCGGAGACCGGCACGAGAGTCGCGTTCATCACGACGTACGTGCCCGGCAAGGAACCCCTGGAGATGGTGACGAAGACCCTGGAGGCGGCCGTCCGGCTGCGTCACCGGGGCCTTCTGCACGTCTGGCTCCTGGACGAGGGTGACGACGACGAGGTCAAGGCGGTCTGCGAGCGGCTCGGCGTCCACCACTTCTCCCGCAAGGGAGTCGAGGGCTGGAACCAGAAGAAGGGCCCGTTCCGCGCGAAGACCAAGCACGGAAACTACAACTCGTGGCTCGCGGCGCACGGCGACGACTACGACTACTTCGCCTCGGTCGACACCGACCACGTCCCGCTGCCCAACTACCTGGAGCGGATGCTCGGTTTCTTCCGCGACCCGGACGTCGGCTTCGTCATCGGCCCGCAGGTGTACGGAAACTACGACAACCCCATCACCAAGGCGGCGGAGTCGCAGCAGTTCCTGTTCCACGCCCTCATCCAGCGGGCCGGAAACTTCTACGGCGCCCCGATGTTCGTGGGTACGTCGAACGCCGTACGGATCAAGGCACTCAAGCAGATCGGCGGTCTGTACGACTCGATCACCGAGGACATGGCGACCGGCTTCGAGATCCACCGGCACAAGAACCCGGCGACGGGCAAGAAGTGGCGCTCGGTGTACACGCCGGACGTGCTCGCGGTGGGCGAGGGTCCGGGCGCCTGGACGGACTTCTTCACCCAGCAGCTGCGGTGGTCGCGGGGGACGTACGAGACGATCCTCAAGCAGTACTGGAAGGGCTGGTTCTCGCTGCCCCCGGGCAAGCTCTTCAACTACACGATGATGATCATCTTCTACCCGATGTCGGCCCTCAACTGGATCCTGGCGGCGCTGAGTTGTGCGCTGTTCCTGGGCCTGGGCGCCTCGGGTGTGAACATCGACCCGACGGTCTGGCTGATGCTGTACGGCAACGCCTCCGCGCTGCAGATCGGCCTCTACATCTGGAACCGTCGGCACAACGTCTCCCCGCACGAGCCCGAGGGCTCCGGCGGTGTGGCGGGCATGGTGATGTCGGCCCTCTCCGCGCCGATCTACGCCCGCTCCCTCATGGACGCCGTGCTGCGCCGCAAGAGCAAGTTCGTGGTGACGCCCAAGGGCGACTCGGCCAGCCCGGACACGCTGTTCGGGACCTTCCGTATCCACCTGTTCTTCATCCTGGTCTTCGGCGGCTCCATCGCCGCCGGTGTCACGCTGGGGCACTCGCACCCGGCGATGATCGTCTGGGCGACCTTCGCCCTGCTGATCACCGCGTCGCCGATCTTCGCCTGGCGGTACACGCTGCGGAAGGCGAAGAAGGAGCCGCCCGCGCCGGTGTACGAGGAGCCGCAGGACGCGCCGCTCTCCGTGCCGTACCAGCCGCGGCCGCTGCCGGGGCAGCACACGCCGGCCCATGGCACCGCCCAGAAGCCCAGCTGGGCCGCCTCGAACGAGGGCGCGGGCAACGACCAGACGATGCAGATCGCACTCGGTGGATTTGGGGGACGTAAGGAATGAACGACCGTGCAGGCCGCCGCCGTGCTCGCAGGCTCGCGATCGGTACGGCGGTGGTGCTCGCGCTGGCCGGGATGAACGGTCCGTGGCTGTACCGCTTCGGGACGGAGAAGTACCACGAGTACAAGATCAACAGACCCGAGTACAAGGCGGACAACGGTCACTGGCAGATCGTCGAGTTCCCCAAGGAGTACCGCCAGGACACCATCCACGCGGCGCTGCTGCACACCGGGAAAGTGCTGCTGATCGCGGGGTCCGGCAACAACCAGGACAACTTCAACGCGAAGAAGTTCGACTCGCGGATCTGGGACCCGGTCAGGGGCACCATCAAGAAGGTGCCCACACCGGCCGACCTGTTCTGCACCGGGCACACCCAGCTGGCCAACGGCAACATCCTGATCGCGGGCGGCACCAAGCGGTACGAGACGCTGAAGGGCGACGTCACCAAGGCGGGCGGCCTGATGGTCGTCCACAACGAGAACCCGGACAAGCCGATCACACTGCCGGCGGGCACCAAGTTCACCGGCAAGGAGAACGGCAAGACGTTCGTCTCCAAGGACCCGGTGCTGGTGCCGCGCGCCAAGAAGGTCTTCGACACGGCGACGGGCAAGTTCCTGCGCAACGACCCCGGGCTCGGCCGGATCTATGTCGAGGCGCAGAAGAAGGGCACCAAGTACGAGACCGGCACCCAGGACAACTACCGGATCCAGGGCCTGACCGGCGTCGACGCGCGCAACACGTACGGCATCGCGCAGAAGCTCGCGCTCGACAAGAAGGACTTCCAGGGGATCAGGAACGCCTACGAGTTCGATCCGGTCGCCGAGAAGTACATCAAGGTCGACCCGATGAACGAGGCCCGCTGGTACCCGACGCTGACGACTCTGTCGGACGGCAAGATCCTCAGCGTCTCCGGGCTCGACGACATCGGGCAGTTGGTGCCGGGCAAGAACGAGATCTTCGATCCGGCGACCAAGAAGTGGACGTACACCAAGAAGCTCCGGCAGTTCCCGACGTACCCGGCGCTGTTCCTGATGCAGAACGGGAAGATCTTCTACTCGGGTGCGAACGCGGGGTACGGGCCGGACAACGTCGGTCGTGATCCCGGTATCTGGGATGTCGGCACCAACCAGTTCACCAAGCTGTCCGGGCTGAGCGATCCCAAGATCATGGAGACGGCCGGGACCGTGCTGTTGCCTCCGGCGCAGGACGAGAAGTACATCGTGATCGGGGGCGGCGGGGTCGGCGAGTCCAAGCTGTCCAGCAAGAAGACGCGGCTGATCGACTTCAAGGACAAGAACCCGAAGTTCGTGGACGGGCCTTCGCTGGAGAAGGGGACGCGGTATCCGCAGTCCTCGATCCTGCCCGACGACACGGTGCTGGTGTCGGGCGGGTCGGAGGACTACCGGGGGCGCGGTGCCTCGGACATCAAGCAGGCACGGATCTACCACCCGGGCAGCAACACGTTCGACAAGGTGGCCGATCCGCTGGTGGGCCGGGACTACCACTCCGGGTCGATCCTGCTGCCCGACGGACGGGTGATGTTCTTCGGGTCCAACCCGCTCTACGCGGACAAGGCCAACACCAAGCCGGGGTTCTTCGAGCAGCGGATCGAGATCTATACGCCGCCCTATCTGTACCGGGATTCACGGCCGACGTTGTCGGGGGGCACGCAGACGATCGCTCGGGGTGGGACGGGGACGTTCACGTCTCCGCAGGCCTCGGCGATCAAGAAGGCGCGGTTGATCCGGCCCAGCGCGTCGACGCATGTCACGGATGTGGATCAGCGGTCGATCGCGCTGGACTTCAAGACGTCCGGGAACAAGATCACGGTGACGGTGCCGAAGAATCGGAATCTGGTGCAGTCCGGTTGGTACATGCTGTTCGTGGACGACGATCAGGGGACGCCGAGCAAGGCGCAGTGGGTGAAGGTGCCGTAGCGCTCCCGCGGGTGCGTGGTGGGGTGCGGGTGCGCTGTGGCTGGTCGCGCAGTTCCCCGCGCCCCTAGGGCGTTGATGCCTTCGCCAGTTTCAGAGCGTAGGTCGGCCACCAATCGCCTGCCTTCGGGCCGCCCTTGCAGGTGCCGTCCGACTCTCCCGGCCTCTTCACCCACAGGTACGCGTCCACCAGCGGGTCAGCCGTTTTCGTGGTCGGGGTCTCCCCCAGCGCCCGCCCCGGCGGGTTGCACCAGTTCGCGTCGGGTTTCCCGCCCGTGTACGGGCCGTTGCCGTTGCGGCTGGTGTCGATGACGAAGTGTTTGTTGCCCACCTTGGCGGAGAGCTGCTTGCCGTAGGCGATGGAGGCCTTGGTGGAGTAGAAGTTGGAGACGTTGACCGAGAAGCCGTCGGCCTGGGCGATGCCCGCTCGGGTGAGGGGCTGGGAGATCTGGTCGGGGTGGCTCCAGCCGGCGTTGCCCGCGTCCAGGTAGACCTTGGTGGACTTGAGGGACTTGAGCTTGGTGATGGCGTAGTTGAGGAGGGCGTAGCGCTCCTCCTGGAAGTCGGACGGGGTGCAGCCGTCCACCAGGTGGAGTACGGCGTCGGGTTCGAGGATGACCATCGTCGGGCGGTCGGCGATGCCCTGGGCCACGCCGTCGATCCAGGTGCGGTAGGTGTCGCCGTCCGCGGCGCCGCCCTGGGAGTACTGGCCGCAGTCGCGGTGCGGGATGTTGTAGAGGACGAGCAGGGCCGTGCGGCCGGCCTTGTCGGCGGCCTCGGTGAAGCCCTGGGCCTCCTGCTCGGGGTTCTCCGGGCCGATCCACTCGCCGGTCGGCTGCTCGGCGATCTTGCGGATCTGCTCGGCGTCGCCGTCCTTGCCGGACTTGGCGTACGCGGCGACCTGGCGGGCCGCGTTGCCGTCCGGGTTGACCCAGAACGGATCGCTCTCCTTGGGCTGTTGGGTGATCTTCGCGCCGGCGTCCTTGTCCTGGTCGCCCGACGAGGAACATCCCGCGACCAGCAGTGCCACCCCCAGCACCATCGCGGAAGCCCGCACGCCCGTCCCGAAGGCAAGAAGCGACCCAGCCCCCCTCATGCCGTACATCCAACTCCCCCTTGGGTGCCACGGTCCAAGTCTCAATCCTGGCATACGGCCCGCACCGCCCACGAGGCCGCCCGAGCCTTGTCGGCGAGCTGTTACAGCACGGATGGTGGGGGGAGGCGCAGGTCTGCACGGGGGCGGGCGGCCCGGGATGGGGAGGCGCGCGGCCATGCACCACACCACCAGGGAACTCCGGCTCGCGGCGGCACTGGTGGAGGCGGGGGACACCGTCGTCGACGGCTTCGACGCCGTGCGGTATCTGCGACGGCTCGCGGACCGGTGCGTGGAGTTGCCGGCCGCGCAGGCGGCCGGGGTGATGTACCTCGACGGAGGGCAGAACGTCTCGCTCGCGGGGTGCAGCGACCACGAGGAGATGGCGCTGGAGCTGTTGCAGGCCCAGCACGACGGCGGTCCCTGCCTGGACAGTCTCGCCTCCGGGCGGCCGGTCGCGCCGGTCTCGATCCGGGCGGCCCGGGCGGCGTCCCGCTGGCCCGAGTTCACGGAGCGGGGCACTCAGGCACGACGTCGTCACCACCTACGCCGTGCCCCTGCGCCGGCACGGCCAACTGCTCGGCGCGCTCAATGTGTTCGTGCCCACCCTGCCCGAGGACGAGCCGCCCACCGGCGGCGGCACCGACCTCCGGCTCGCCCCGCTGCTCGCCGACGCCGGCGCCGTCGGACTGCGCAACCACTTCACCTACGTCCACTGCCGTACCGTGACGGGCCAGTTGCAGCAGGCGCTGTCCAGCAGGGTCCGTATCGAACAGGCGAAGGGCATGCTCGCCGAGCGCTGGCAGGTCCCGGCGGACCACGCCTTCGTCGCGCTGCGTTCCTTGGCACGCCGGCGCCGACTGCCCCTGGACCAGGTCGCGCAGTCGGTGATCACGCTGGTCGCGGACGACGCCGAGCTGCGCCGGGAAGCGCCGGGACCGCCCCAGGAGCCGCGGTAGAGCCCCGTGGAACCCGCTCAGAAGCGGGGCCGAAGCCTGGTGGCGGCCTCGACATGCAGGGCATATGACGGAGAGCTACCGTAGCGGAACCTGGCGTCAAACAGCCTCTAGGCTCAGGCGCTCATCCGTTCTAGGGTGGGCTCAGACGGCCCGAGCCCCCGGTCGGACAGCCTCCCGTGCCCGTCGCCGGGTTACTCCCGCAGCCCGTGCGCGCGCGGTTGAGGACCAGCCCGGTCGGCGGCTTTGGGGGGAGCGGGCCGTCGACCGGGCCAGGTGCCCGGTGGTTCCCGGAACCCGGTCGGAGGCCGGGCGGCTCTCACAGCCCGCTGCCGGTCAGGTACGCGGACACGACCACGTTCGCCGTGTAGCTGCGGCTGGCCCGGTCGAAGGTGCCGCCGCAGGTGATCAGCCGCAGCTCGGCACGGCCCGACTGGCGCTGTCCGTAGGCCTGTTGGGGGTCGAAGCGGTCGCGGCTGAGGACTTGCACATCGTCGACCGTGAACTCGGCGACCTTGGCGTCGTCCCGGATGACACGGATCGTCTCACCGGGTCTGAGGGCGCTGAGTTTGTAGAAGACGGCGGGCCGGGTCTCGGTGTCGACGTGCCCCACCATGAGCGCGGGCCCGGCGGCTCCGGGCTTCGCGCCGGACGCGTACCACCCCACCACGCCCGCCTGGTCGAACGGCGGCGGATCGATCGCCCCCTGCCGGTCCAGCCCCCGCGCCACGACCGGCGCCTGCACACCGAGGTCGGGAATGTCGAGCCGCTGCGGCAGGGCGTCCTTCAACGGCCTTGCCGCGGGCGGAAGTTCCGCATCCGGCGGCCGGCCGACGGCCGCCATGTCCCCGGTGGCCGGGGCGGATATCCCCTGCCGTACGTCGGTGACCTCCCTCCCCCACAGCCACAGCCCGAGCAGCAGCACGGCCCAGGCGAGGCCCGTCAGCAGCCGGCCGGAGGGGGAGGGACGCTCGTGGTCCGCCATGCCCCGGTCAGTCCGTCCCGCGTCTCCGCCGACCGCCCAGCAGCGCTACGGCGACCGCGGCGACACCGGCGAGCACCAGCCCCGTCACCGCCTGGGCCGTACCGGGGCCGGCGGAGCGGATGTCCACGGAGGCGAAGTGGGCGGTGCCTCCGCCGCCCGCGTGGACGGGGGCGACGGGAGAGGCGGTGGGGGCCGAGGACTGCGAGCCCTGCGCCATGACGGTGATCCTGCCCTTGATCTCGAAGTCGGCGCAGGTGATCTTCACGTCGTAGGAGCCGGGCTCCGCGGTGGAGCGGACCTGGGTCTCCCCGGCGAGCGTCCCGGCGGTGCCCGCGAGATGCGCGTCCGCGACGAACGCCGTGGAGACGGCGGTGGCCGTCCTGCCGGAGCAGCCGGTCACCCGCAGCGCGACATCGGCGCCGGCGGCGGGGGACGTCGGGGTCACCGAGACACTGCCACCGCCCCCGTCCGCCGCGTGAGCCGCCGGGGTGAGTGCGCAGGCACCCAGGAGCCCTGCGCAGAGAGTGAGGCGTAGTGAGCCCATCGTGAAACCTCCAGACAACTGGAGACTGCCCCGGCAGTGCGGGCCCCGCATCCTCAGCGGGGCCCGCACTGCTCCATACGGGTTCGGAAAGGTTTCGGTCCCGGTCAGACGAGGTCGACGAGATCCGCGATCGAGTCCACGATGTGCGACGGCCGGTACGGGAAGTCCTCGACCTGCTCCGGCCGCGTCAGCCCGGTCAGCACCAGGAACGTCTGCATCCCGGCCTCCATGCCCGCCAGCACATCGGTGTCCATGCGGTCGCCGATCATCGCGCTGGTCTCGGAGTGCGCCCCGATGGCGTTCAGGCCCGTCCGCATCATCAGCGGGTTGGGCTTGCCCGCGAAGTACGGCTTCCTGCCGGTCGCCTTGGTGATCAGCGCGGCCACGGCACCGGTCGCCGGGAGCGGGCCCTCGGTGGACGGGCCGGTCTCGTCAGGGTTGGTGGCGATGAAACGGGCGCCGTTGTTGATCAGCCGTACCGCCTGGGTCATGGCCTCGAAGGAGTACGTCCGGGTCTCGCCGAGGACGACGTAGTCCGGCTCGTGGTCGGTGAGGATGTAGCCGATGTCGTGCAGGGCGGTCGTGAGCCCCGCCTCGCCGATGACATAGGCGCTGCCGCCCGGCCGCTGGTCGTCCAGGAACTGGGCGGTCGCCAGCGCCGAGGTCCAGATGGACTCGACCGGCACGTCCAGGCCCATGCGGCGCAGCCGGGCGTGCAGGTCGCGCGGGGTGTAGATCGAGTTGTTGGTGAGGACCAGGAAGGGCCTGCCGGACTCGCGCAGCTTCTTCAGGAAGGCGTCAGCGCCGGGGATCGGTATGCCCTCGTGGATGAGCACACCGTCCATGTCGGTGAGCCACGACTCGATGGGCCTGCGTTCTGCCATGTGCGGGATCTCCTGCCGTACGCATGTACGCGGTGCTGCGTCGCCCCCAGCCTAAACAGTGGCCGGATCTTGAGGGAATGGGCGAGCTCAGCGGCGTCCGCGCCGGCGCCGGGCGAGCAGCAGCGCGCCGCCGGTGGCGAGGAGGAGGGTGGCGGTGGCGGCGAGGGCTCCGCCGGGGGTCTGGAGGCCCGTCCGGGCGAGCTCGTCGGCGAAGGGGAGGCCCCCCTGGTCGCGGTGGGGCGGTGCCGTGCCCGTACCCGTACCCGTACCGGCCTCGGGGGACTGGTCGTCCCCGATGCGGAAGCGGTAGTCGCCGGATTGGCCGATCCAGTCGCCGTCGTCCGCGCGCCGCTGGACGACGGCCGCGTTGGCGGTGACCTCGTTCGGTACGGCGTCCGAGGTGAAGGCGAGACGGACCGTGACGGTGAGGGTCCTGCCGGGGCCGACGGTGAAGCCCGGGAAGCCGTCGTCGAAGGGGCCGACGAGTTCGGCCTCGTCGGTGGGCTGGAAGCGGACGGGGTGGAGGCGGGTGCCGTCGTAGAACTCGAGGCGCGGCTGGGCGGGTTTCAGCGCCCGTTTCCCGTCGACGAGGACGACGACCGGGTGGATGGCCGTGCAGGTGCGGGTGGTGGTGTTGGTGAGATCCAGATACCAGGTGCGGTATCCGCCGCCGGCCGCGTAGGCGTCGGGGGCGTCGTGGATGCGGGTGGTGAGGGGGAAGCGGTCGCCTTCGGAGCAGGTGGGGACGGGGGTGGCCGACGCGGGGACCGGGGTGAGGAGGAGAGCGGCGGCCGCTGCGAGGCAGAGGGACAGGGGCGTGGGCAGTCGCATGAACACATGACCATGCCGGGTGCGGGCGCGGGACCGGCGACGCCGCTCCGTGCGGCGTCCCAAGTCCCCTCGATCAGCCCACGCGGACGTACCTCAGCCGTCGGTACGTCCGAAGACCGGCCCCAGCACCAGCTGCGCCGCCCCCTCGGCGACGCCGCCCGAGGCGACCCGCACCGGGACGGGCTCCTCGCCCGCGCGCCGGGCCCGTTCGTCGAGCACGGCGGCCACACCCCGTACGAACGCCTCCGGCGCGGTGGCGACGGCACGGCCGCCGAGCAGGACGAGGTCGACGTCGAGCAGGGCGACGAGGTTGCCGGCGCCGACCCCGAGCACACGGGCGGCCTCGGCGAGGTCACCGCGGGCCACGGCGGCCAGGCACAGCGCCTCGACACACCCCCGGTTGCCACAGCCGCAGAGCGGCCCGTCCAACTGCACGACCTGGTGTCCGAACTCCCCGGCCCCGGTGCGGGCCCCCCGATGCACGGCACCCCCGATGACGAGTCCGGCCCCGAGCCCCGTACCGGCATGCAGATACGCGAAGGAGCCTCCCTCACCGCCGACCGCCAGCCCCAACGCGGCCGCGTTGGTGTCCTTGTCGACGACGACGGGAACACCGAGACGGCCCGCGAGGACGTCCCGCAGCGGGAAGCCGTCCCACTCGGGGAATCCGGTGACGCGGTGCAGGATGCCGTGGGTGTGGTCGAGGGGCCCGGGGAGGGCGATGCCGACACCGAGGAGGGAGGGAGCGGAGCCGAGAGGCGCGGCGGGGGGCGCCGAGAGGGGCGCCGGGGGCGTGAGGCCCGCGGAGGGAGCGGAGGCGGGAGAGACGGCCGGGGGTGCGGTGGGCGCACGATCCGCGGAGGGCGCGGAGACGAGAGAGGCGGCGAGATCTCCGGCAGGAGACGCACTGGGCGCACGATCCGCGGAGGGCGCGGAGACGAGAGAGGCGGCGAGATCTCCGGCAGGAGACGCACTGGGCGCACGATCCGCGGAGGAAGCCGAGGCGAGTGAGCTTGCGAGACCGCCCGCGGGAGACGCACTGGGCGCGCGATCTCCGGACGAAGCCGAGACGCGAGAGCCTGCGAGACCTGCGACAGGAGACGCACTGGGCGCGCGGTCTCCGGAGGGAGCGGCCGTGGAGGGAGCGGCGGTGGAGGGCGCGGTGGCGGAGGGAGCGGCGGTGGAGGGCACGGCGGTGGAGGGCACGGCCGTGGAGGGCGCGGCCTCCGTGGTAGGCCCGGCGGTCTCCGATGCTCCGGAAGCCGCTCGACCCGACCCACCGTGCACCGGCCCCTCTCCCCGCAGCCCCGCGTCCACCAGCTCCGCCACCGCCACCGCGACCGCCTCCACCACGGCCTCCGCGCCCACCACCAGATCCACCGAGGCCCGCCGCTCCCCCACCACGGCCCCCGTCAGATCCACCAGCACCGCCCGCAGCCCGTCCCGGTCCAGATGCACGCCGACCGCGTGCCCCGCCTCCGGGACCAGCCGCAGTACCGTCCGCGGCTTCCCGCCCGTCGACGCCCGGCGCCCCGCCTCCGCCGCGAGCCCGTCGGCCCGCAGCCGGGCGATGATCTTGCTGACGGCCTGGGGGGTCAGCCCGGTGCGCTCGGCGAGTTCGAGCCGGCTGATGCCGGTGCCTCCGGCGGCGCGCAGCAGGTCCAGGACGAGCGCGGTGTTGTGGCTGCGCAGGGCGAGGAGGTTCACGTCTCCATTCTCTCCGGAGCTTGCACTTTGGCAACACCGTTGCCAAAGTGGGGAGCATGACTGGTACGACTGCCACTCCCCGCCGCGTCGGCCTCGTCGGCTTCGGGCTCGCGGGCTCCGTCTTCCACGCCCCGCTGATCGCCGCCACCGAGGGCCTGGTCCTCGACACGGTGGTCACCTCGAACCCGGAGCGGCAGGAGCAGGCCCGCGCCGAGTTCCCGGACGTCCGTCTCGCCGCCACCCCCGACGAGCTGTTCGACCGCGCCGACGACCTCGACCTCGTCGTCGTCGCGTCGCCCAACAAGACGCACGTCCCGCTCGCCACCACCGCCCTGAAGGCAGGTCTCCCGGTCGTCGTCGACAAGCCGGTCGCCGGCACCGCCGCCGAGGCCCGCGCGCTCGCCGCCCTCGCCGAGGAGCGCGGCCTGCTCCTCTCCGTCTTCCAGAACCGCCGCTGGGACAACGACTTCCTGACCCTGCGCAAGCTGCTCGCCGAGGGCGAGTTGGGCGAGGTATGGCGCTTCGAGTCCCGCTTCGAGCGGTGGCGCCCGCAGCCCAAGGGCGGCTGGCGCGAGTCCGGCGACCCGGCAGAGATCGGAGGTCTCCTCTACGACCTCGGCAGCCATGTCGTCGACCAGGCCCTGACCCTCTTCGGCCCGGTCACCACCGTCTACGCCGAGTCGGTCGTCCGCCGCCCCGGCGCCGAGACCGACGACGACACCTTCATCGCCCTCACCCACACCGGCGGCGTCCGCTCCCACCTCTACGCCTCCGCGACGGCCGCCCAACTCGGCCCGCGCTTCCGGGTGCTGGGCTCGAAGGCGGGCTATGTGAAGTACGGCCTCGACCCGCAGGAGGCGGCCCTGCGGGAGGGCGAGCGCCCCGGCGGGGAGTGGGGTCTGGAGCCCGAGTCGGAGTGGGGCCGTATCGGAGCCGGCGAGTCGCCCCTCACCGGAGGCGGCACGCCCGTCCCCACCCTCCCCGGCGACTACCCCGCGTACTATGCGGCCGTGACCAGGGCCCTCAACGACGACGGTCCCAACCCGGTGACCGCTCTGGAGGCGGCCGCCGCCCTCGACGTGCTCGAGGCGGCCCGCCGTTCGGCCCATGACGGAGTGGCGGTGACGCTGTGACGCACAACACCGGGATCACCCCGAAGTTCCACCCGGAGATCACTCCCCCGCTGGAGGAACTGGAGGCACAGGAACGGCGCCTGGTCTTCCGCCAGTTCACGTACGAGGACGCCTGGGCGCTGGGTTCGCTCCTGGTCGACCTGGCCCGTGAGCGTCAGGCGCCGGTCGCCATCGACATCCACCGTGCGGGCCAACAGCTCTTCCATGCCGCCCTGCCCGGCTCCGCCCCGGACAACGACGCCTGGATCAACCGCAAGCGGCGGGTCGTCGAGCGCTACGGCGAGGCCTCCTACCTGGTCGGCGCCCGCTTCCGTGCGAAGGGCACGACCTTCGAGGACTCCTCGCGCCTCGACCCCGACGAGTACGCGGCCCACGGCGGCTCCTTCCCGATCACCGTGGAGGGCGTCGGCGTGGTCGGCGCGGTGACGGTGAGCGGGCTGCCGCAGCTGCAGGACCACCGGTTCGTGGTGGAGGCGCTGGAGGAGTTCCTGGCGAAGCGCTGAACCCGCTCGCGAGATGCACGTCTTCCGGGACTTTCCCGAGGCTCCCTCCGGTTGGCACCGCTGTAGAGCACACCGACCGGAGGGAACCGAGCCCGTGAGTGACGCCCTGAAGCAGTCCGTCGGCCGCCATGGCATCTGGAGCGTGGGCCTACGCGCGGAGGACCCCGCGCGGCGCACCGAACTCGCCGAGGCCGCCGCCGAGTTGGAGGAGCTCGGCTTCGGCGCCGTCTGGCTGGGCGGCAGCAGCGCGGCACATCACGCCGTACCTCTGCTGGCAGCGACCTCGAAGCTCACCGTCGGCACCAGCATCCAGTCCATCTGGCAGTACGAGGCGGCCGAGAGCGCGGCGGGCTTCGCCGAGGTGGAGTCGGCCCACCCGGGGCGCTTCGTCCTGGGCCTCGGCGTCAGCCACGCCAGGATCGCGGAGCAGTACCGCCGCCCGTACTCGGCCCTGGTCGCCTACCTCGACGCCCTCGACGAGGCCGGTGTCCCCGCGGACCGCCGGGTGCTGGCCGCCCTGGGCCCGCGGAGCCTGGAGCTGGCCCGCGACCGCTCGGCGGGCTCGGTCCCGTATCTGGTCAACGCCGAGCAGACGGCCGGGGCCCGCGAGGTCCTCGGCGAATCCCCGCTGCTGGCCCCCGAGTTGAAGGTGGTCCTGGAAACGGACCCGGCCCGGGCCCGCGCCCTGGCCCGCTCCACCCTGGCCCTGTACCTCGCCCTCCCGAACTACACCAACAACTTCCTCCGCAACGGCTTCACCGAGGAGGACCTGACGGACGGGGGCAGCGACCGGCTGGTGGACGCGGTGTTCGCGTGGGGCACCGAGGACACGATCCGGGCCCGCGTCACGGAGTTCCTCGACGCGGGCGCGGACCATGTGGCGCTCCAGCTGATCGAGGACGGCGCGCGGGACTCCCTTCCCCGGCACGGGTGGCGGAGGCTGGCGGAGCTGCTCGGCTGAGCGTGCGCCTCACAGACGGTCCAGACCCGGGGGCTCGTAGCCCGTCCGCAGGAAGTCCTGCAGCGACAGGGCCGCGAACGCCGAGGACAGGAACTTCCACTCCGGGGACTGACGGGTGTCGCCGTAGTCGCTGATGCCGCGGAAGATCAGCCAGCGCCGGTCGCCGACGGCCTTGACGAAGCCGTAGGACTCCATGTCGGCCGCGCGGATCGTCTCGTCGTGACGGTCCCGGAGTTCGGGCAGGGACCTGCCGTCCCGGAGGACCTTCTCGCCGGTGGCGATCGTCGCGTGGACCGTGTGCACCTCGGGCACGTGTCCCGGGGCCAGCCGTTTCGGGCGCCGGTGGCCGGGCAGGCCGTCGACGAACTCGGTCACCCTCGTCCGGAAGTCCGGGCCGCAGGGGTCGTAGTAGAAGAGCCCGTATCTGAAGGCATGGCGGCCCTGTTCGCTCTCGGGGCGCGGCTGCCACACGTCCGGGGCGGCCAAGCGGCCCGGCTCGTAGTACAGGACGCGGTCGCTGACCACGACGTCCCCGAGTTTGACCTTGTCGCGGACGCCGGCCGCGGTGCCCAGGAGGAAGACGGCGCGCGGCGCGAAGCGTTCGACGAGAGCGTGGACGGGTCCGCCCACATGCACCTGCCCGGCCTGTCCGGCCACCGTGACGACGACCGTCAGACGTCTCGCGGGCAGATTGCGGTTGGCGATCTCGGCGGTGTAGAAGCGCTGGCCGTCCTCGGAGGTCTCGAAGACGGTGCCGTCCAGGCCGAACACCGCGAGAACGGCGTCGAGTTCCTCACGGATGACGGTCACGACGCCGATGTCGGCGCGTACGGGCTCCACGGCCGGGACGGGCACGCCCCGCCACGGCACGGACGGGTTGTCGGGGAGGAAGGACTCGATGACCATCCGGTCGAGCTGAGCCTTGCGTTCCTCGGGCAGGCCCAGGGACTTGCGAGCGTAGTCGGCGATCAGCAGGCTGCGTTTCATGTGCCCGCGGCCGTCGGGGGTGGCGTCCCTGGGCTCCCAGTGCTCCCGTCTGCTGTACAGCAGGTGGACGAGGGTGCGGCAGGCGTCCTCGGCGCTCTCCTCGGACCAGACGTCGAGTTCGCCGACCGGGCCGTCGTACGAGGTGTCCGTCATCCGCCGCTCCTCGCCGCCCGGATCCGGTAGAGCGGGTGGACGGGCAGTCCGTCGAGGTCGCCCGCCTCGGAGAAGTCGATGATCGGGACGAGCGCGCGGGGTTCGATGCCGTGCAGCTTCAGGATGCCGCGCATGGTCCGGGCCGTGGTGCCGGAGGCCCGGAACTCGTCGAGGATCACCACCTTGCCGCCCCGGTCGCTCAGGTGGCGCAGCTGCCGCCGCCACAGATGGCTCTGCGTCTCGCGCAGGTGTTTCGCGCGCTCCTCGGCGTCGAGGGTGGTGCGGTGGTCCAGGACCTCGCTCGGGATACGGATCACCGTCGGCCGGTCGTCCATGAGGGTGGCCAGCCGGTCCACGACGGAGCGGATGGGGGCCTCGTCGGGGCAGACGATGACCACACCCGAGGGGAAGCCCAGCGCGTCCAGCAGCGCCATGACCTTTCGGGCCACCCAGCCGCCGTGTTCGTCGAACACCGCCTTGAGGTCGGGCGCGTAGTGGAACCGGTGTCCCGAGGGCAGCGGGGTGATCCGCTCGGAGCCCCAGGCGGAGGCCAGGAAGACGTCCCAGACGTCGTAGCTGCGCAGGGCGTGGCCCTCGCGCAGGGGGTCGGTGTGCGGCAGGCCGATGGCGCACTGCTCGCACTCCTCCCGGAGCCTGGTCTGCCGATCGCACACCATCGCCCCGCGCAGGGGGACCGGCGACTTCGCCAGCGTCAGCCCGGACCGCGAACTGGTGATCATCACGGCCCAGGCGCGGGGCGCGAGGGCGACTCCCTGGGCGTGCAGGGCGCGGATGACGTTCTCGTAGGTGGAGGTGCGGTCGACGACGGAGAAGAACGGCACGACCGTCTCGTCGATGTCGTCCGGGTCCAGCGGGTGCATGCCGGTGGCGTCGTGGATACGGCCCTCGGGGTCGAGACGGCCGAAGCGGCAGCCCCGGGCGGCGGCGATGCCCGCGATCGCCTCGTGCAGGCCCATCTGGCGGTCCCTGCTGACCAGGAACAGCCGCGCCGGGTCGGGGACCCGGGGTTCGATGACCCGGGTCAGCCAGTCGTCGGCGAGCCGGCCGATCTCGGGGACGGCGTTCTCGACGTCGAAGAAGTACCGGCGGCAGCGCGGGGCACCGTGCCCCGAGACGCCGTAGTGACCGAGCTTGCGGACGACCTTCGCCGACAGCGGGGACTCCTCGGGCTCGGAGCGCGCCTGACGGTCCCGGTAGCCGGTGGTGAACGCCGCGTCGGGGGTGTCGCCGCGGACGGCCTCGCACTGTCCGTCGTTGGCCAGCACGATCAGACGGGCGGTGCCGCGCGTGGTGCCGTCCAGCGAGCGCAGTTCGAGCCAGAACCCGGAGCTGGCCGGCGGGAGCCGGGGCAGCATGACGACCAGGGAGCGGTCGGCGGCGGCCTTGTGCCATCCGCAGGTCAGCCGGGCGACGTTGAACAGCAACGGCTCGCCCAGCAGGTGGTACGGGTTCTCCGCCAGGTCGACGATCAGCAGCTGCGGCCCGTCCCCGGCCGGGAGGTACCTGCGGAGATAGGAGCGTGGATCCGGGGCCGGGGAGCTGAGCTCCTCCGGGGTGATGTAGACGGTCTCCTCGGCCGTCGGTTCCGACCCGGAGGACCCCGCGAGCTGCTCGCCCAGCCAGCGGTACAGCTCCGCGCGCTCGGCGGAGATCGATTCGGGGATGTCCCGGCCCACGGCGATCTTCCGGGCGGTGACGGTCACGGTGGCCTCAGACATCGCGCACCGGCAGCCGCGCGGAGAGCAGACAGCCCTGCTGGTCGGGGAGTTCGGGCCCGGACCTGAGATCGACCCGGTACGAGGAGGGGCCGCCGCGCGGGTCCGCGGAGACCTCCAGCCGGTGCCGTCCGGAGTCGATGCGCAGTACGCCCTGGAAGGTGTCGACGACGCTCTTGTAGAGGCTGTACATGCGGTGGCTCCCCCGCCCTCCGCCCGAGGGGTCGAGGTCGTACGGACTGCTCGTCACCAGGCTCGCCAGGACCAGCTCGGCGTCGTCGGTGTCTGACAGCGGCTTGCGCCGGGCGTCGTACGTCTCGACGTGCCGCCCGCCGCGGTGCACTCGGAACACGTCCCGCCCGAGCGGTCCGGTCCCTATGACCTTCCGCAACCAGTACGGCTGCAGATCGCCGTCGTCCCATTCGCTGATGGTGAGCAGGCCGGTGCCGTCCGGGGTGCCGGGCAGTTCGAGCTGGGCTCCGACGACCGCGACGCTCGCGTGGGACCGCTGCAGGACGCCCGAGACCAGCTCCTGCACGAGTACCCGCAGGACATCGGCGGCGGGCCCCGCCAGGACGCTCTCCAGCAGGCGCGTCAGGGCGTGCCCACCCCAGCGGGAGACCTCGTCGGGGAGCATCCGCTGCCGGGTGCCCGCGTCGGTCAGCAGGTAGGGGCGCAGGCCGAAGCAGTGCTGGGCGCTGAGGTAGGCGTGCACCGAGGCACGCGGGCTGTGCGAGCCCTCGTCGGCGGGGTCGGCCGGCCACTCCTCGCCGAAGTAGGCGTGGTCCTCGGCCAGGACGACGTGGTGGAAGGGCGTGCGGGTGACGGCGGAGACGGCATCGGGAAACCGCCAGAGCCGCAGCTGATGCCGTGCCGCCGCGGCCACCGGCAGGCGTAATCGTGTCCCGTGTCCCGACCGCCGGCGGGCCGCCATCGCCGACAGCAGCTGCTGGAGGGCGATGACGTCGAACGACTCCGCCTGCGCGAGATCGACGAGGACGGCCTCTCTCAGCAGTCCGAAGGAGACCATGCCCACCAGGGCCGGATCCACCTCCGACGTCGACACATGTCCACCGAGACGCAGCGTCGGCAGGGACCGCGCGTCCGGTGCTCCCCGTTGTGACATGCCGCGAGGGTGAAGCCTCGGCGCGGCCCCTGGCAATACCCGTGCAGCGGGCAATTGCCAAGGACCCTCACAAATCAACTTCCGTGCGGTCGGGCGCCCTTGAGGCGGAGGCGCCCGAACACGGGCTACGCGTCCTTGAGTTCCTGCCGCTGGCGCCCCAGCCCGTCGATCTCCAGCTCCACCACGTCCCCGGCCCGCAGGAACGGCTTCGGCTCGGGCTGCCCCAGGGCGACCCCGGCCGGCGTACCGGTGTTGATGACGTCACCCGGGTACAGGGTCATGAACTGGCTGACGTAGCGCACGACTTCCGCCACCGGGAAGATCTGCTCGGCCGTCGTGCCGTTCTGCTTCAGCTCCCCGTTGACCCACAGCTTCAGCGACAGGTTCTGCGGGTCGGCGACCTCGTCGGCCGTCACCAGCCACGGCCCGAGCGGGTTGAACGTCTCGCAGTTCTTGCCCTTGTCCCAGGTGCCGCCGCGTTCGATCTGGAACTCCCGCTCGGACACGTCGTGCGCCACCGCGTACCCGGCGACATGCCCGAGCGCGGCCTCAGCCGACTCGACGTACCGCGCCGTACGGCCGATGACGACCGCCAGCTCGACCTCCCAGTCGGTCTTCGCCGACCCGCGGGGGACGAGCACCGTGTCGTGCGGCCCGACGACCGTGTCGGCCGCCTTGAAGAAGATCACCGGCTCGGCGGGCGGCTCGGCCCCGGTCTCGCGCGCGTGGTCGTGGTAGTTCAGCCCGATGCACACGATCTTGCCGATCCGTGCGAGGGGCGGTCCGACCCGGAGGCCGGCGGCGTCCAGCACGGGCAGCCCACCGGACTCGGCGGCGGCCCGGACCCGGCCGAGCGCCGCGTCGTCGGCGAGCAGCGCCCCGTCGATGTCGGCCACGACACCGGAGAGGTCCCGCAGCACTCCCTCGGCGTCCAGCAGCGCGGGCGTCTCCGCTCCCGCCGTACCGACTCGCAGCAGCTTCATGATCACTATCTCCCTCGATCGCGGGCGGTCCTCCGACGGGTGCAGCCATCGGATGACTGGTCGATCCTCCAAGGTCGTCGTCCAGTCCGCAATACCCGGTTCACGGACTGGACCGCCCGCAGGACCGATCAGGAGTGGAGCACCGCTCGCTCCACGGCGCTCCAGGCCGTACTGGTCACCAGGTACAGCGCCGCCGCCAGCGGCACCACCGCCACGGTGAAGAGGGTGAAGAAGGACATGAACGGCATGACCTTGCCGACCGCACCCACCCCACCGGGCTGTTCCGGGACGGCGCTGTCGGCCATCATCCGCCTGGTTCGCCGGTAGTTGAGGCTCGCGACCACCAGGACGACGGCGAACAGCCCGACGTACACCAGCCCCGCTCCCCCGAACACCCCACCGCCGGTGAGCGCGTCCGTCCACCGCCCGCCCAGCGGCGCCGCGAACAGCTGATGAGCGAGCAGGCTGTTGCTCTCCCCGCCGATGCTCGCGCTGGAGAACAGGTGGTAGAGGAGAAAGAACGCCGGCAGCTGCAGCAGCCCCGGCAGGCACCCGGACACCGGCGACACCTTCTCCTCGGCGTGCAGCTCCAGCACGGCCTGCTGGAGCTTCTTCGGGTCGTCCTTGTGCCGGGCCCGCAGCTCGGCGATCTTCGGCTGGAGCGCGGCCCGGGCCTTCTGGCCCCGCGCGGCGGCCCTGGACAGGGGGTGGACGAGCAGTCGTACGAGAGCGGTGAACAGGACGATCGCGGCCGCCGCCGCGGTGGCGCCGAACAGCGGCTGGAGCAGGTCGGCCAGATGCCCGACGAGATCGGCGAAGACGGCAAAGACAGACATGGGTGAACCCTCCGAGGGTCATGCCGGATGTGTGGGGTCGTGACGGCATGACGACCCGCGCGAGGGCCGATGGGGATACGTGCCCTACGCGACGGTCGCCGGGAGGGCGCGTCCGGGGGCTCGGGGCCGGGTGCGCCCCTTGGCGTCGGGGTCGCGCTGCGGCAGGAAGGCCGTACGGCGGGCCCGGTCCCGTATCGCCGTACGCACCCGCGTCGGCGGCACGGCCGGCACGCGACGCGCGGCGACCAGGGCACAGGCGGCGAGCGCGGCCCCGGCCGCGGCGGTCGCGGCGAGGGCGACGGTGGCGGTGAGGGTGCCGGTGTCGAGCAGGGCGACACCGGCCAGCAGAAGCAGCAGCGCCACGGCAGGACGCGGAACGCGCGTCATCGGCCGACCCCCCTCCCGTACGCCTGTCTCGTACGCCTACTCGACCGGATCGACCACAAGCGGCTCCAGCAGGCGCTTCGGCTTGAGCAACGCACGGCTCACCGGGTCCGCCGGGTCCGGGTTCAGGCCCGGTCCCGGTTCCATGACAACGTCCCCGACCGGTACGAGAGTTCCGCAGGCGCCGCATTCGCCGTACGGGCCGAGTTCGGTGCCGCAGGCGGCGTGCCGGAAGTGGCGCAGCTGGGTCTCGCTGAAGTGCTCGCGGCCCCACAGACCGAGCGAGCGCACCGTCGGCCACAGGGCGATGCCGCGGTCGGTGATGACGTACTCGTCGCGCGGCGGCGACTCCTGGTAGCGGCGCCTGTCGAGGATTCCCTCCGCGGTCAGCGTCTGGAGGCGGGCGGCGAGGACCGCGCGCGGGATGCCCAGGTGGACCAGGAAGTCGTTGTAGCGGCGGACGCCGTAGAGGGCGTCGCGGATGACGAGGAGGGTCCAGCGCTCGCCGATGATCTCCAGCGCGCGGGCGATGGAGCACTCCTGTGTCGCGTAGTCCTTGCCCAGTGCCATGCGTCCACTGTAACTATTTTCCGCCGGTTGGTTCAATGACCGAACCTACGGTGGTACGGTTCGGGACATGACTAGGTTCAATGAACGAACCATGACGGAAGTCCAGGCGCCGCACACCAAGCCGGCCCCTCACCCCGAAGCACCTCCCCATCCACGCCTCACCTTGGCCCTGACCAGCGCGGCGACCGCCGTGACGCTGATGACGTACACCGCGCCGGTCGTCACCCTCCGCGACACCGCCCTCGCCCTGCACACCCCGCTGTCCGCACAGGCGTGGCTGATCAACGGAACCCCGCTCGGCCTCGCCGCCGTCCTCCTGGTCGCCGGCAGCCTGGCCGACGACTACGGCCGCCGCCGGATCTTCCTCGCCGGCACCCTCACCCTCGGCCTCACCACGGCCCTCGGCGCGCTGGCCTCCTCCACCCTCCAGTTCACACTGGCCCGCATAGCCCAGGGCGCGGCGAGCGCGGCGATCCTCGCCAGCAGCCTGGGCCTGCTGGTGCACGCCTTCCCGACCCCGCGCGGCCGCCTGCACGCGACCGGCGTGTGGGGCGCCTTCGTCAGCGGCGGTATCGCGGCGGGGCCGCTGCTGGCGGGTGCGATGCCGGACTGGCGGGTGGCGTACGCCGTCCTGGGCGGGGCCGCGTTGCTGGTGGCGGCCCTGTCGACGCGTACGTTGACCGAGTCCCGCTCACCGAGGGGCGGCCGCCCCGACATCCTGGGCGCGCTGACCTTCGGCCTGGCACTGGTCTCCCTGGTCGCCGCCCTGACACTGGGCCGCGACGGCTGGCTGCGCGCGGAGGTGGGCCTGCTGTTCCTGGCGACCGTGGTGCTGATCGCCGTCTTCGCCCTGGTGGAACTCCGCACCCCGACCCCCATGATCGACCTGAGTCTGCTGCGCCGCCCGGGCTTCCTGGCCTCGTCCGCCGGCGGCCTGTTCACGGGCCTCGCGGTGATCGGCCTCTTCAGCTTCCTGCCGGTCCTGTTCCAGCAGGTGCTGGGCCTGACCCCGATGGACACGGCGTGGCTGTTCCTGCTCTGGTCGGGCCTGTCCTTCACGGTGGCCCTGCAGGCCAAGCGCCTGGCCGGCCGTGTATCGCCCCGCCACCAACTGGCCGTCGGCTTCGCCCTGCACGCGGCCGGCGTCCTCACGATGCTGGGCGCGATCGACTCGGGCTCCTGGCAACGCCTCCTGCCCGGACTGATCCTGGGCGGAATCGGCAGTGGCCTACTCAACGCCGCCCTCCCCCTCCTCTCGGTCGAGTCGGTCCCGCCGACCCGAGCGGCCATGGGCTCCGGCGCCCAGCAGACCTTCCGCTACATCGGCTCCTGCGCCGGCGTCGCCCTGACGATCGCCATCGTCACGTCCTCCCACGGCGGCCTGGGCCACGGCGCGAACATCGCCCTGTGGGTGTCGGCGGGCCTGGCACTGCTGGCGGGCGTGGCCGTGGTGGGGTTGCGGGAGCGGGCGTAGACCGCCGGTCGGGCCCCTCAACTCCGGGGCCGCATCGACACCAGCTTCCCCCACACCACCAGCCGATACCTGGACGTGAACTCCGGAGTGCACGTGGTGAGCGTGATGTAGTACCCCGGCTCGCTGTACCCGTACGACGGCTTGACGATCGAGCGCGGGATCGGCCGTACGACCCCCGAGTCGCGCGACGAGGTCTGCGGCAGCGTCTTGTCGACGACGTAGGTGTAGGTCGCGTTTCTGGTCTCCACCTCGACGACGTCCTTCGCCCGCAGCCGGTTGATGTACCGGAAGGGCTCCCCGTGGGTGTTCCGGTGCCCCGCGAGGGCGAAGTTGCCCGCCTGGCCCGGCTGTTGGGTGCCGATGTAGTGGCCGACGTACCCCTTGTTCAGCACGTTCTGCTTGCTGACGCCCTCCGCGACGGGGGCGCGGAGGCCGAGCCGGGGGATGGTGATGACGGCGTAGGCCTGGGACCAGGAGGGGCCGGACTGCCGGGCGGTGGTGGTCTGTCGGCGCGTACGGGTGCCGGTGGCTCCGCTGCTGCCGGGCGACGGCGACGGGACGGCCGTATCCGAGTCCCTGTCCGACCCCCCGCCCCCGCCGGAGCCCCCCTTCCCCCACTCCCGCTCCAGCGCCTCCACCTTGCGCTCGGCCCCCCGCTTGGCCTCCCGGTTCGTCCACCACAGCTGATGCACGACGAGAAGCAGCAGCACCACCCCGACCGTGACCAGCGCCTCGCCCCCGGTCCACAGCGCACGCCGCCGCCGGACCGACCGCCGCCGGCTGCTGTGCTGCACGACGGGAACACGCATCCGCGGCCCTCCCTCCCAGCCCGGCACCGAGTCGCCCGCACCATAAGGGCCGGGCCTTCAACTCACCACCTCCACGTCCTGTTCGGCACTTCGTACATAGGTTTTAGAAAGGGCTGTCGCAACTCTCGACAATCTCACACACCACACCCGATGCTTCGTCGTGGCATGAACGGGACAGGCCACTTACGGAGAAGAGACCATGATCCGACGCAGAACCCTGCTGACGGCGGCGGGCGGCACCCTCCTGGGCAGCGCCCTCGCGACCGGCACCGCACGCGCGGACGCCACGATCGCCGTCAACCCATCGACGTCGTACGGCACTTGGGAGGGCTGGGGCACCTCCCTCGCCTGGTGGGCCAATGTCTTCGGCGCCCGGGACGACTTCGCCGACATCTTCTTCACCACCAAGTCGACGACGTACAACGGCACTTCGCTCCCCGGCCTGGGCCTGAACATCGCCCGCTACAACCTGGGCGCGTGCAGCTCGAACACGGTGAACGGCGAGAGCATGGTCGCCTCCGCCAACATCCCCGCCTTCAAGCAGATCGAGGGCTACTGGCAGGACTGGAACAACGAGGACCCGACCTCCTCGGCCTGGAAGTGGACGGCGGACGCCACCCAGCGCGCGATGCTGGTCAAGGCGACGTCACGCGGCGCGACGACCGAGCTGTTCGCCAACTCCCCCATGTGGTGGATGTGTCTGAACCACAACCCCTCCGGCGCCTCCGACGGCGGCAACAACCTCCAGTCCTGGAACTACCGCCAGCACGCCTCCCACCTCGCCTCGGTGGCCCTCTACGCCAAGAACAACTGGGGCGTGAACTTCGCGACGGTCGAGGCCTTCAACGAGCCGTCGTCGTCGTGGTGGACGGCGACCGGCACGCAGGAGGGCTGCCACATGGACGCGACGGTCCAGTCGGCCGTACTGCCGTATCTGCGCAGCGAGTTGGACAGCCGAGGCCTGACCAGCACGAAGATCTCGGCCTCGGACGAGACGAGCTACGACCTCGCCCGCACCACCTGGAACTCCTTCTCCTCCACGACGAAGGGGTACGTCAACCGGGTCAACGTCCACGGCTACCAGGGCTCCGGCGGCCGCCGCGACCTCCTCTACACGGACGTCGTCACCACGGCCGGCAAGGCCCTCTGGAACTCCGAGACCGGCGACAACGACGGCACCGGCTACACCCTCGCCTTCAACCTCCTCTACGACTTCCGCTGGCTGCACCCCACCGCCTGGGTCTACTGGCAGGTCATGGACCCGTCCACGAACTGGGCGATGATCGCGTACGACGCGAGCACGCTGACGGCGGGCGCGGTCCAGACGAAGTACTACACAATGGCCCAGTTCAGCCGCCACATCCGCCCGGGGATGAAGATCCTGGACACGGGCGTGAGCAACGCGGTCGCGGCCTACGACTCCTCCGCCAAACGCCTGGTGATCGTCGCCCTCAACACCTCGACGTCCTCCCAGACCTTCACCTTCAACCTCGCCAACTTCACCACCGTGACGGGCGGTTCGGGCGGCCTGGTCCCGCGCTGGAACACGGTGACGACGGGCGGCGACCGCTACAAGTCGTACTCCGACACGTACCTGAGCGGGAAGACCGTGTCGGTGTCGCTCGCGGGGAAGGCGGTGCAGACGCTGCAGATCGACGGGGTGACGATCTGACGGCGGGTATCAGGAAGGACGGGACGAACAGCACGGACAGGAGGGGTACGACCAGCTCGTCGGCGCCCGCGCGCATGCCGGCCGGGCTGGTCGCCCTCGCGCTCGGCGGTTTCGGAATCGGCCTGACCGAGTTCGTGATCGCCGGGCTGCTCCCGCAGGTGGCCCGGAGCCTCGCCGTCTCCGAGGCCGCCGCGGGCTGGCTGATCTCCGGCTACGCCCTGACGGTCGCGATCGGCGCGATAGCGGTGACGGCCGCGACGGCGTCCCTGCCCCGCAAGCCGGTCCTGACGGCCCTGGTCGTGTTGTTCGTCCTCGGCAACCTCCTCTCCGCCCTCGCCCCGAACTACCCGGTGATGCTGCTGGGCCGCATCGTCGCCGCCCTCTGCCACGGCACGTTCTTCGGCATCGGCTCCCTGGTGGCCCGCCGTATGGTCGCGCCGGAACGGGCGTCGAGAGCGGTCGCGGTGATGTTCGCGGGCCTGACGGTCGCGAACGTGCTCGGGGTCCCCTTCGGCGCCCTGGTCGGCGAACGCTGGGGCTGGCGGGCGACGTTCTGGGCGATCACCGGGATCGGGGTCGTGGCGGTCGCCGCCATCGCGGTACTGGTGCCGGCCTGGGCGGGCGAGGTGGAGGGCGACGCGACCGGAACGCTGCCCGCCCAGCTACGGGCGATGCGCTCCCGCCAGGTCTGGCTGACCCTGGCCGCGACCGCCCTCTCCTACGGCGGCATGTTCGGCGCCTTCAGCTACCTCGCGTACACCTTCACCGAGGTCACCGGCTTCAGGGACACCGACGTCCCCTGGCTCCTGGTGATCTACGGCACGGGCCTGGTGGCCGGCAACCTCATCGGCGGCAGAACGGCGGACCGCAACCGGGACGGCTCCCTGCTGGTGTTCCTGACCGTCCTGGCCGCGGTCCTGTTCGTGTTCGGACTGCTGGCGAGGAGCCCGGTGGCGGCCGTGATCCTGGTGCTGTTGACGGGCGTCTTCGGCTTCGCGCCCGTCCCGGGCCTGATCACGCGCGTCACGGACGCCGCCGGCGGAGTCCCCCTGGCGGCGAGCGCGAACGTGTCGGCATCGAACGTGGGCAACGCGCTGGGCGCCTGGCTGGGCGGAGTGGCGATCACCGAGGGCCTGGGCTACACGGCACCCCTGTACGTAGGAGCAGGGATAGTCCTGACCGGCCTGGGAACGATGGCGATGGCGGCGCGCACACCTCAGTCCTGACGGCGGGCCGCCCTTGACCAGCACATACCTCTTCCACACCTCTTCTCCGCCACAGATGGGCAGTACGGTTTCCCTCATGCGCCCCGACACGCCTGCCGAGAACGTCGACCACACCGCCGAAGCGGCCCGCCTGGAGCGAACCGCCGGCCTGTACCCCGAGGACGCCGAGGCCCTGCTCCTCCAGGCCGCGGCCCACCTGGAGCTGTCCGGCGACCGCCCCGCCGCGACCACCCTCTACGACCGCCTGCTCTCCTCCCAGGAGCCCCTGGAGAACCCGTACCTGGTACGAGCCCTCAAGGCCTCCAACCTCTGGGAGTACGGCCACGAGGCCGAGGCCCGAGCGATCATCGAGGGCGTCCGAGCAGGCTCGCCCCGCGACCCGGCCTCCTGGGTGATCGTGGCGGAGTCCCTGGAGGCGCACGACGAGCTGGAGGCGGCCCAGGAGACGTTCACGGAAGGGGTGCGGTTGCTCCTGACCGACGTACCGGAGCCCCCGTACTCCACGCACCCCCTGCTGTTCGGCCGCCACCGGGTACGCCGCATGCTGGGCGCCACCCACGACGACTGGGACATCCTCGCCGACACCCTCCACTCCTCCCCCGTCTCCCTGGACGAACTCCACGACCCGAAACGCGTCTGGTCCCTCGGCTCGGACAACCCGGCGGAACTGGCGGCGGAGATCTCACGCCTGCGCGCTGAGCTGGGGGCATACCGCGAGGCCCTGTCCCGCCCCTTCCCGGTGGCGGTACTGCACTGGCCCGAGGGGGAGCTGGCTGAACTGGTGGCGGCCTACCCGACGCTGGGTGAGGAGTACCCCTCACACGAGGAGCACCTGGCGACGATAGAGGCGTCGCTGCGGGAACTGGCGGCCAGCGGAACGGGGAACCTGGGAATCGTGACGGGCACTGTCCCGTCGTACGAGGCCTTCGCGGCGTCGGAGGGGTCATCACCGGCCGAGCCGGAACTACTGCCCCAGTACGCGACGACGCTGGCGGCGCGGGGGCGGGCGGTGGAGTGGCCGCCGCAGCGGGGGGCGGTTTGTTGGTGCGGGTCGGGGCGGGGGTATGAGGGGTGCCACGGGGCGTAGGGGCCCTACCGCTGCTTCTGAGGCCGCCCGTCAGCCACCGATGCCGACGCTGTTGTCACCGTCATCGAAGCGGCTCCGGGCGGCCTCGATGTGCCCGAAGTACTGATGGGTCCACACGCACATCCCATCAACGGTGGCCCGCAGCCCCTCCCCCGCCTCGGTAAGGCTGTACTCGACGCGAGGCGGCACGGTGGGATACACGCGCCGCTCGACCAACCCGTTCCGCTCCAGCATGCGGAGATTCTGGGTGAGCATCTTGTGGCTGACGCCCTCGACCTGGTTCCGCAACTCGCTGAAACGCAGGGTGCCTTCGCCGAGGGCCTCGATGATCAGCAGCGCCCACTTGTTGGCGACATCGGAAAAGATCTCGCGAGCCAACGAGTCGGCCCGGCGAAGGTCGGCGTCTTCCTGCTTGGTCACCATAAGGTTCCCCAGTCACTAAAAAGTGCGTACTTCCACGTCGGGGCTCACTCTCCTACGGTTCCTGAGTAACCACAAGAAACCGACCAACCGAACGGCGAGCGACATGCCCATCACCTTGGCGAACCCCGAGGGCCTCCCGAAGATCGACGTCTACCACCAGCTGTCGATCACGACCGGCTCGAAACTCATCTTCATAGCCGGCCAGGTGGCCTGGGACGCCACCGGAACCACGGTCGGCAAGGACGACCTGACCACCCAGGTCGAACAGTGCTACCTCAACATCAACACCGCCCTGTCCAAGGCCGGCGCGACCTTCGACGACGTAGCGAAACTGACCTTCTACGTCGTCGACTGGACCCCCGACAAGATGCCGGCGCTCCTGGAGGGGGTGTCCCGAGCATCCGCTCGACTGGGGATCACCCCGACCCCACCGACCACCCTGGTGGGCGTTGCGGCACTGGACGTCCCCGAGCACCTGGTCGAGATCGAAGCGACCGCGGTCGTCGCCTGAACGTCCGCTCACCCGCTGAGTACTGGGATCAGAAGCGGCCTGACAACCCCTGTCACTTGTCACGCCGCGAAGGGAGAAAGAACCAGTCCATGCCCGAATCCACGGCTGCGCTCACCGAGTTCATCCGCGCCTACGAGCAGGCCACCAACAGTCACGACATCACCCAGCTGGTCCCGCTGATCGCTCCCGAGGCCGTCTACTGGTTCTCCGACGGATCACACCGCGGCCGCGAAGCCGTCCTCTCGGCCATCACCGAGACCTTCGCCACCATCCGCGACGAGATCTACCAGATCGACGACCTGGAGTGGATCGCCCACAGCGATGACCACGCGGTATGCCGCTACCGGTTCAATTGGACCGGAACCATCAACAACCAGCCGCGCTCAGGAAGCGGCCGCGGCACCAACGTGCTCGTCAACAACGCCGGAACCTGGCAGATGGTTCACGAACACCTCAGCGCATAACCAGGCGGCAGCACCGAGCACGCCAGCACGGCGACGACGTTGTCGAGCATTCCGGCGCCGAACCAGTGCCCCACGGCGTCGCCGTCGCCCAGCAGCTGCTGAACGGTGTAAACCTGCTTGGTAGAAACCCACAGGCACCGGGGCGCGCGCCCTCACTCTCGATAGACGGGCGGGGTGTTGGTGTACGTGTGTCCCGTGGGCGCCGTCCAGGTACTGGTCCCGGTGTGCGGATCGCGCGTAACTCTCCACCCAGGATGATGCGTCTTGAGCCGATGATGCCGACGGCACAACGGCTGCAGGTTGTCCGGCACGGTCTGCCCACCACGCTCCGGATGCCGGTGATCGAACGGCCGGACATGGTCGAGATCGCAGCGGTGAGCAGGCATCCGGCAACTGGGGAAGGCGCAGTACCGATCCCGGGCAACCACATGCCGAGCCGCCTCGGCCGTCGGCCGATAGGTCATGGGGTCGGCCTTCACGAGCAGCCCGGTCTCCGGCTGCGTCAGCAACCGCCGCCAGATCGTGCCGGGCGCGAAGGCAAGCTCGCGGGCCTGCCCAGCGGTGATCGGACCGTACCCCTTCAGCTCCGCCGGGCCCTCATCCGCACCCAGCAGAATGTCGAAGGGAACGGTCACCTGCACGACGACCGCCGACCGTGAACCTCCACCGGACTCAGCCGCACCCCAGCCCTCAAGCGGCGCGGCCTGATTGACGACCAGGTCGAACAGAGCATCCGACCGCTTCTGCTCCAAGGTGCGGCCGTCCTCCGCAAGGGCGGCGGCACGCACATCCACGGCCTGTTCCATGAGCGCGGCCTGCTGCGCAGGCAACACGGCACCAAAGAGGGCCATGCCGTCCTCCTTCGGGTAGTGCAGCACATGCCGCTCCCGGACCCGCTGCTGGTGGCGAAGCTCGGCTCCCTCCGGATCAGCACGATGAATCTCCCGACGCAACGAAGCCCGAGTCTGCCCAGCCGCCTGAGCAGGCATCTTGGCAACCATGACGGCCTCGACCTGCCCGGCCACCTCGTCGCCGAGCACCTCCAACTGATCGGCAACCGCCTGCGCCTGCACGTACGAGATCTGCCCCTCCGCCAGCAACCCGGTCGTCGCCTCATGCCGAGCCGCAAGCAGGGTGGCCGTCCTCAACCACTGCGCAGCGGTCTGATTGGCCAGCCTCAACGCACACGCGACTTCCTCCACCGCCCCGTCCCACGAGGCCGCAAGCACATCACTCAGCGCCCCGCCCGCCTCCAAGATCACAACCTCAGGAGTCTCGGAGTACGCCGCAATGGCCGCCAGCACCTCAACCTGCTTGGCCTGCAACCACGCCACATGCTGCTCCAACACCACCAACGCATCGATCCGCCCCCGCGCCGAGAGCCCCGCAACCTCAACCACCCCAAGCAGACCCGCACTCTCCGCACCCGGCCCCTGCTCGCGCAGGACAGCCACCAGCTCATCCGGCGAACCGGAGCCCAACGCACCTCCGCCCCCGACGAACCCAGAACTGACCAGCCCACTCACAGGCAAGGCACCCCCCTAGCTCCCGCACACCGCGACGACCTGCCGATCTCCCCACTCTCCGCGGACGAGCCGACATCTTCAATTATCCGTCACACAGAGTAATAATGCCAGGTCAATCCCTACCCTCGAAGGAGTGAACCACCCAAGAACCCCTACTCGATCCCGAACCGCCGGCCCCGACCCACCACTCACCGCGATCCACCACTGACCGCCCCACCACCCACCGGCCGCAAGCCGCTTAGCCATCCCGGCGTGCCGCCGAGACGCGATCGCGCCCACCACCCCGCCCACCACCCGACCGACACAAGCGACCACCAACCTGGGCACCCTGCCTTTCCGGGCCGCTCGCTCGCTTCTGACCCGTGCTGGAGCGAAACGAGTCAAGGGCGGCCCGGAGGGCCGTCGCCGAAGGCGACGCGGAACGAAGTGGAGCGCCCTTTACTCGGTTCGCGGAAGCACGACACTGAGAAAGAAGCGGGCGGCCCCACGGCAACCATGCAACACGCGGTACTGAAAGTCCTTCCCTCGCATCTCAGATCACCTCCGATCCGAACCGCCATCCGAAAACGATCACCTTTCAACAGAAGCGCTTCGATTGTCAGTGACTGCTGTTAGAACTGATCCCTACCGACATGAGGGATCAAAGGAGCAGTCGTGGCGGAATCGGGGGACCTGGCCCAGCCAGTCGCAGGCGTCTACGAGCAACTCATCACGCGGACCCTGCGCGACCGGATGGAGCGGCTCGAAGCAACGGGCTGGAAGGCCATCGATGGGGAAGTCAGCGAAGAGTCGGCGCCTCACGTCTTGGCTCGCCACATCAGTGAGGCCGTGGGACGCAGACTCAGCCAACTGCCGCACGACAAGCAGGTGACCGTCGCTAACCAAATCCTGCAATCGCTGGCTACCCATGCCCCCGACCCGGCCGTCGACGAAATCGTGGGCACCATCGCCGACGGCCCCCGGCAACTCCTGGCACTCGCCGAGCGGGAGGCTCCCGGCGTCTACGCGATTCGCCCTCTGACCCCTCTTTCAGAAACTGCGCTCATCACCAACGCCCCTGACGATCCCAGCCTGGGCACGGAGTTGAGGGCGGAGCTCGCGACAGCAGACCGCATCGACCTGCTATGCGCGTTCGTGAAGTGGTACGGCATACGAGTCCTCGAAGACTCGCTCCGAGCCGCCAAGGAGCGAGGTGTCCCCATCCGGGTCATCACGACCACCTACATCGGCGCAACCGACCGGCACGCCCTGGACCGCCTGGTCCGCGAGTTCGGCGCCGAAGTGAAGGTCAACTACGAGCTCCGATCGACGCGGCTTCACGCCAAGGCCTGGCTCTTCCGACGGAACACCGGCTTCGATACGGCGTACGTGGGCAGCTCCAACCTCTCGAAGGCCGCACTTCTGGACGGCTTGGAGTGGAACGTACGGCTGTCGTCGGTCGCCACCCCAAGGGTCCTCGACAAGTTCGAGGCGACTTTCGACGCGTACTGGGCCGACGCGGCATTCGAGTCATACGACCCTGACCGCGACGGTGAGCGACTGGCCGAGGCTCTGTCCCGGGCGGGCGGCACAGGAACGAGCGGCGAGCTAAAGATCAGCCTCTCCGGCCTCGAAGTGCACCCGCTTCCGCATCAGAAGGACATGCTGGAACGGCTCCGGGTTGAGCGCGAGATACGTGATCGCCACCAGAATCTCCTAGTCGCGGCGACCGGCACCGGCAAGACGGTCATGGCAGCGCTGGACTACCGGACCATGCGCAACAAGCGTGGCGGAGCACTGCCGCGACTGCTTTTCGTCGCGCACCGCAAGGAGATCCTTAAGCAGTCTCTACGCACGTACCGCGAATTGCTCGACGACGCGTCATTCGGCGAACTGCTCCACAGTGGGGAGGAGCCCCGTGACTGGACGCATGTCTTCGCGAGCGTTCAATCCCTCAACCTCAAGCGGCTCGAACAACTCGACCCTGAGCATTTCGACGCCATCGTCATCGACGAGTTCCATCACGCGAAGGCAGCCACGTACCAGCGGGTCATCGCGCACTTCAAGCCGAAAGAACTACTCGGGCTCACCGCAACCCCGGAGCGGATGGACGGGGTCAACGTGCAAGACGAGTTCTTCGAGGGCCGCATCGCCGCCGAACTTCGTCTTTGGGAGGCCCTGGAGAACGACCTGCTGTGCCCTTTCCATTACTTCGGGATCCCGGACGGAACCGACCTCACCAATCTCGACTGGCGGTCGGGCACCTACGACCGCAACCAACTCGGCAATGTGTTCTCAGCAGACCACGCCCGAGCCCGCATCGTCATCAAGCAAGTCGAGGACAAGATCTCCGATCCCGCCACCATGCGGGCCCTCGGCTTCTGCGTCACCAAGGCACACGCGCACTTCATGGCCGAGCGCTTCCGCAAGGCGGGCTTCCAAGCCACGGCTCTCGATAGCGACTCATCGCCCGACGAACGGGAGCGCACGCTGGACGACCTGAAGGCCGGCCGCATCCAAGTGATCTTCTCCGTCGACCTATTCAATGAGGGCTTGGACATCCCGGACGTCGACACGCTGCTCCTCCTCCGACCCACGAACAGCGCGACAGTCTTCCTCCAGCAACTGGGACGAGGGCTGCGCCGCACGCCGAACAAACCGGTGCTGACGGTGCTCGACTTCATCGGCCAGCATCGGGCGGAGTTCCGCTTCGAGGAGCAGTTCCGGGCCCTGACCAACCTCTCCCGCAATCGCTTGGTCGACAGCATGGAGCGGGACTTCCCCCAGTTGCCCTCCGGCTGTCAGATCATCTTGGAAGGCAAGTCCAAGGACCTGGTCCTCAACAACATCCGCACCCAACTCAAGGCCACCATCACGACGTTGGCGAAGGAGGTCAGGGACTACAGCACAGACAAGCTTGCGGACTATCTCAAGGAGAGCCGCCGCGAAATCAAGGAGCTGTACAAGTCGAGCAACTCGTGGACGTCCGTCCTGCGTCGCTCTGGCCTGGTCAACCTGCCTGAACAAGCAGGTGAGGAAGAGCTGTTGAAGCGGGTGCACGCCTTCCTACACGTCGACGACCGCGAGCGCGCTGAAGCATACGCACGCTTGCTGGGCGATAACGCACCGACGTACGACGATCTGAGTCCGACAGACCAAACATACGCGCGCATGCTCTTCTTCAACCTCTGGGACAAGGCTGGTGGCTTCAGCTCCTACACACAGGGGCTTGAATCCCTCCGTGAACAAGAAGCCCTCCGTAGCGAGCTTCGACAAGCACTCAACCACGTGTTGGAACAGGCGGACCACTTCCCCATTCCTCTGGAAGGCCCGCATGCGCACCTCCCCCTGAAGATCCACAGCGCCTACAACCGGT
Source organism: Streptomyces sp. NPDC001617 (assembly GCF_053596855.1). Lineage (NCBI taxonomy): Bacteria > Bacillati > Actinomycetota > Actinomycetes > Kitasatosporales > Streptomycetaceae > Streptomyces > Streptomyces sp. NPDC001617. Next base: position 3,106 of record NZ_JBSFHA010000105.1, on the reverse strand, counting down.
CGGAGATCCTGGCCGCGCTGGGCGTTGCCCGCCTCGGCGGGCAGATGCCCGGCTCCTTCGCTCAGGGAGTGCTGTGGGACGAGCCGAATCAAACGGACGCGCTGCTGATCACTCTGGAGAAGAATGAGAAGGATTTCTCCCCCACCGTCCGGTACAAGGACTACGCGTTGAGCCCTTCCCTCTTCCACTGGGAGTCGCAGAGCACGACCGCAGACACCTCACCCACCGGCCTGCGCTATCAACAGCACGCCCAACGCGGCAGCCACGTCCTGCTGTTCATGCGGCGCTACAAGGACACCGACATCGGCAAGGCGCAACCGTGGATGCTGCTCGGCCCTGCGACCTACGTCCGGCACGAGGGCAGCAAGCCCATGGCCATCACCTGGCAGCTGCATCATGAGCTGCCTGCGGATGTGTGGTCATACTCGACGATCACCGCGGGTTAGCAGACTCGACAACCTTCATACCCCCTGGCCGATTTGAGCCTCAAAGTGAGTCTGAGCTCGGTCGAGTACATCATCGGGGTCATAGCCGCGTGCGCGCAGCCAGTGCAGCACGTCGGCCATGACTCCGATGGCGGCCTCTTCGGCTGCTGCCGTGCTCAGCAGACTGGCACCCCCAGCCATAGCCCTACCGTGCGGGAGTTGCCACGATCCATACAGATCGAGGATCGCCTCGGCTCGCGTCACGCGGGGACCGTTTGCCTGGCTGTCGGCGCCGGGTGCGTCTACAGCGAGCTCACACCACACCACCTTGCTGTCGCCGCAAAGATTCACGCCCCACCGGTGATCCGTCACGGCGTCGACAAGTGCCATCCCTCGCCCCGACTCCTGAGTCGTGCCAGCAGCGAGCAGGGTGGGCAACGCCCGCGTGTCAGGATCCTCAACTTCGAAGCGCAGATACGGCCCACTCAGCGCCATGCGCAGCATCGTGGGTGTTCCCTCGCCGACGTGCCGGATGACGTTGGCCACCAGCTCCGATACACAGATCTGTGCTGCGTCCACGAGATCTGGCAACCCCCACAGGATGAGCCGAAGCCGCAACGTCCGCCTCAACTGGGCCACTTCATTCGGATGGGCAGTGAAGGCGTGCAGCCAGGGCTCTCGTCCGGCACAGCCGCTGACGTAGATCATCTTTGACCACCCTTCATGCGCGCCGTTGCGCACCGTGCATCTATCGGTGACTCCCAGTGACAGATTTGCAGTGACCGTCCCGCCGTGCAACATGCATGAAGGGATTCCCTCGTTAGAGTGATTGGCCTTTCTCACCTCTTCCGATGGGATGGACCTTCCGCTAATCCACGAGGAGTTGACATGGCCGGATCCCCCACAGCTCGCCGTCGCCGGCTTGCGATCGAACTCAAGCGGCTACGAGAGGAGAGCGGCCTGACCTGTAGCCAGGTGGGCAAGGGACTGGACTGGAGCAGCTCCAAGGTCAGCCGTATGGAGACGGGACAGGGGCGCGTCCAACCGTCTGACGTCGACGCCGTATGCCGCTTCTACCAGACCCCAGAAGAGCTGCGCGATCTCCTGAAGTCGCTGGCCAAGGACTCCAAGACAAAGGGGTGGTGGCACGCCCACGGCGATGCGATCCCCGCCTGGTTCTCGGTGTACGTCGGCCTCGAGCAGGCAGCGTCCAACTTGCGGAGCTACCAAGCAGAGTTCATCCCTGGCTTGCTGCAGACGGACGAGTACGCAGCCGAGCAGTGCCGAGCATGGGCCGACCACACCCCCGAGGACATTCAGCGGATGGTCGACGTCCGAATGCGTCGCCAAGAGCTGCTCACCAGCGAGAGCGCACCTGACCTGTGGACTGTCGTCCACCAGAGCGCCTTGCAGCATGTGGTCGGCAGCCGTCAGGTCATGACCCGACAGCTCGAACGTATGCTGGAAATCTGCAAGTTGAAGAACGTAACCGTGCAGGTTCTGCCGTTCGATGCCGGCGCCTACCCCACCACGGGGTCGTACACGATCCTCGGTTTCCCGGAGCAGGAGGATCCGGACTTGGTCTATCGAGAGGGACTTACCGATTCGGTCTACCTCGAAGAGCCCAAGGACGTGGCCTTCTACACGAAGGCCTTTGACCACCTCAGGGCCTTGGCATTGAGCCCCCAGCGCTCGACCTTGCTGATCACGAGACTCTTGGAGGACTCCCGATGACGCCATCGTCCAGCTTCCAATGGCACAAAAGCAGTTACAGCAACGGCATGGGGGGCGAGTGCTTGGAAGTGGCCGCACTCGCTGCGGCAATCGCGGTGCGAGATTCCAAGGTCACATCGGGGCCGCGCCTCATACTGAGCCGTGCCGCATGGCAGAGCTTTATAGGCGCCCTGCCCTGCCTCAACCAGGAACCCGCTAGCTGACTGGCTGCCGCGGATCACGAATGATCTCGCCAGCACGCTGGAGGAACGTGGCGTGCGCTTGCACCATCTCACCTATGGCCCGGTCACATATGGACCAATCTGCGGTGGCACCCGGAGAACTCAGGTTCCCCATCTGCAACAGGGCGCTGACGGCCGCCACCGACTTCTCCGTTAGCGTATAGGCCAACAAATTTGTCTCATTTGGCCCCCAGAGAGCCAATTTGCTAGTTTTAGCCTGAAGCTCGAGTGCGCGCTCTCGCACCTCATGCCCCGTCGCCGCATCAAGCCCGCCCCCGCTTCGGACCTCAGGAGAGGCGCGCACGACCGCTTCATCCAGAGCGGCATAAGCCACAATAAGGTCGGCAAATGCCTGATGCCGCTGACTACGCACCCACTGCCAGTGCTCCGCTGCCGCCTGGCCGTGCACCTGCGCTAACGCTGCCTCAACCGCCTTACGCCCGCCAACTTCCGCGCCGTGCTTGGCGTATCTACCGGCGATCACAGCCCCGATCACTGCGGCCACGAAAGCGATAACGCCCGAAATGACCGTCCCCATCGCATCACTCATCACACCATCCTTGGTTGAACTCAGCACTGCCACAACGCTCACTCGCAACCTAGGTCGTTTGCCCCCTCACTCCGTGAGCACTGAGTGGGCGTTAAGTCCGATCTTCCTCGGTTCGTGATCGCTCGATCGAGGTACTGATCGCCGGGCAGGCCATCCGCTGGGCATGTGCATGCTGA
>NZ_JBSFHA010000104.1:0-38418 GCF_053596855.1 Streptomyces sp. NPDC001617 | reverse complement strand
CAACGCAGCCCGTAATCGGTTCACTTCATGCGTGTCCACACTTTCAAGATGCTCTTGATCAGCACAAACGCCTACACCTAACGAAGCACTACTAGGGGGTGTCCGGCGGATCAGCTCGGCGTCGCGGGGCCTGGCACGCGCATCTGGCCCCGCTCGGCTTGGCCAGGAGGTGCCGTGCCTCACGGCCGACCTGATCCGCCGGACACCCCCCTAGTGCCGCAACGGGCCATACAGCGGGCGGTCCTGGTCGCGTGCCTGTGCGCGCTCGCGCTGCCGTTGTGGTTCGCCGCGAGGAACACCTACCGGTTCGTCGACGGGCACCGGACGAAGACGGACGGGTACGTGTACTGCGAGTGGGACGGCCCGTGCCGGGGTGCGTGGCGTCTGCCGGGCGGACAGCAGGGGAAGGGCGAGATCGCGGGGCTGACCTTCGCGGCCGACGAGGAGTCCGAGACGGACATACCGATCTTCGCAGGCCGGGACTGGGCTGTGACCGACCGCTCCGACCTGGCCGTTCGCGCGGCCCTGGAATCCGCCGGCGCCGTGATCGGAGCGGCCCTGGTCCTCGCGATCGCCTGGATCAGGTCGTAGTGCCGCACGCGGTGTAGCGCAACTGCCGTCCCTGTTCTACGTTCCTCCCGTCGCCGCATGGACGGGAGGACGTCCCAGTGCGTACCGCGAACGTCCGAACCATCGTCATCTGGACCCTCGTCGCGCTGGTCGGTGCGGCGGGCTGGTCCGTGCTCGCGCTCGCCCGGGGCGAGAACGTCTCGGCCGCCTGGATGGTCGCGGCCGCCCTGGGGTCGTACGCGATCGGCTACCGCTTCTACTCGAAGTTCATCGCCGACAAGGTCCTGAAGGTCGACGGCACCCGGGCCACCCCCGCCGAACGCCTCAACAACGGCATCGACTTCCACCCCACCGACCGCCGCGTCCTGCTGGGCCACCACTTCGCGGCGATCGCCGGCGCCGGACCGCTGGTCGGGCCCGTGCTGGCCGCGCAGATGGGGTATCTGCCCGGCACCATCTGGATCATCGCGGGGGTGATCTTCGCCGGGGCCGTGCAGGACATGGTGGTGCTGTTCTTCTCGACCCGGAGGGACGGCCGGTCCCTGGGGCAGATGGCCCGCGAGGAGATCGGCCCCTTCGGCGGCGCGGCGGCGCTCGTCGCCGCCTTCGCCATCATGATCATCCTGCTCGGCGTGCTGGCCCTGGTCATCGTCAACGCCCTCGCCGCCTCTCCGTGGGGCACCTTCTCCATCGGCATGACGATCCCGATCGCCCTGCTGATGGGCTTCTATCTACGGGTACTTCGCCCGGGCCGGATCGCCGAGGTCTCCCTCATCGGCGTGGCCCTGCTGCTGCTCGCACTGGTCGCGGGCCGCTGGGTGGCCGAGTCGTCGTGGGCGGACGCCTTCACGCTGGCGCCCTCGACGCTGGTCATCTGGCTGGTGGCGTACGGCTTCATCGCCTCGATCCTGCCGGTCTGGATGCTCCTGGCGCCCCGCGACTACCTCTCGACCTTCATGAAGATCGGCACGATCGCGCTGCTCGCGCTGGGTGTCGTCATCGCACTGCCGACGCTGAAGATGGACGCGGTGACCGACTTCGCCAAGCGCGGCGACGGCCCGGTCTTCGCCGGCTCCCTCTTCCCCTTCGTCTTCATCACCATCGCCTGCGGGGCACTGTCCGGCTTCCACGCGCTGATATCGAGCGGTACGACGCCCAAGATGATCCAGAAGGAGACGCAGGTCCGCATGATCGGCTACGGCTCCATGCTGATGGAGTCGTCGGTCGCGATCATGGCGCTGGTCGCGGCGAGCATCATCGATCCGGGGCTCTACTTCGCGATGAACTCGCCGGCGGGCGCGATCGGCACGACCGTGCAGAACGCCTCGCAGGTGGTGAGCGGTTGGGGCTACCACATCTCCCCCGCCGACCTCGCGCAGGCCGCGAAGAACGTCGAGGAGTCGTCGCTCCTGTCCCGCACCGGCGGCGCGCCCACGCTCGCCGTCGGCGTCTCGGAGATCTTCTCCAAGGTCACCGGCGGGAGCCTCAGGGCCTTCTGGTACCACTTCGCGATCATGTTCGAGGCGCTGTTCATCCTGACCGCTCTGGACGCCGGCACCCGGGTCGGGCGGTTCATGCTCCAGGACATGCTGGGCAATGTCGTACGCCCCTTCAAGAACATCAGCTGGAAGCCCGGCCTGGTCATCACCAGCGGGATCGTCTGCGCGCTGTGGGGCTACTTCCTCTGGGTCGGCGTCCATGAGCCGCTCGGCGGGATCAACCAGCTCTTCCCGATCTTCGGCATCTCGAACCAGCTGCTCGCGGCGGTCGCCCTGGCCGTCTGCACCACGCTGCTGGTGAAGTCGGGGCGCCTCAAGTGGGCCTGGATCACCGGGATTCCGCTCGCCTGGGACGCGACGGTCACCCTCACCGCCAGCTACCAGAAGGTGTTCTCCAGCGACCCGAAGGTCGGCTTCTTCAAGCAGCGTTCGGTGTTCCAGGACGCCATCGACTCAGGGAAGGTGCTGCCGCCCGCCAAGAGCATGGACGACATGCACACCGTGGTCACCAACTCCACGGTGGACGGCGTCCTTTCGGCGGTCCTGGCCGTCCTGATCGTCATCGTGATCGCGGACGCGCTGCGCGTCTGCGTCCGGCACGTCCGCCGCCCCGCCCTGTCGACGCTGCGCGAGGCGCCGTACGTCGAGTCGACGATCGTGGCGCCGGCCGGGCTGATCCCGACGCGGGAGGAGAAGGAGGAGGCGCGTGATGCGGTCGGCGCTGGCTCGGGCGGCTAGAAGCGTGCGCTGGTACGTACGGGAGCTCACCGACGAGTCGGCGTACGAGCGGTACGTGGCGCACGTACGGAAGGATCATCCGGAGGCGGCCGTGCCGTCGCGGCGCGAGTTCGAGCGCATGCGGACGGACCGTCAGGAGGGGGATCCCAGGCGGGGTTTCCGCTGCTGTTGACCCCTCTCGTGCCCCTTCTTGACACCGATGTCGGGCCTTCACGGAATCGACATACCGATATGCGGACGAGGTCTTCCGCAGCCGTGACACCGTGACCTAGATTGCCTGCGCGTTACACAGGTGATCGCAGGTGATCGGTGAGGGGACGGAGCCGCGGTATGTCGGATGTGTCAGAAGTGAGACCACCGGTGGTGACACCGGTCCGCGTGGTGATCGCCCTCTGCCTCGTCGCGCCCTTCGTGGCGATGCTGTGGGTCGGCTCCTACGCCAAGACGGACCCGGCCCTCATCGGCATCCCGTTCTTCTACTGGTACCAGATGCTGTGGGTGCTGATCTCCACCGCGCTGACGATGACCGCGTACAAGCTGTGGCAGCGCGACCAGCGCGCCCGCGCCACGCGGAAGGGCGGTGTGTCCCAGTGAAGGACGGCGTGAACGGCGTCGCGCTCGGCGTCTTCATCTTCTTCTTCCTGGCCGTCACGGTCATGGGCTTCCTGGCCGCGCGCTGGCGCAGGGCCGAGCACGAGGCAAGCGCGGAGAGCCTCGACGAATGGGGCCTGGGCGGACGGTCGTTCGGGACCTGGATCACCTGGTTCCTGCTCGGCGGCGACCTGTACACGGCGTACACCTTCGTCGCGGTCCCCGCGGCGATCTACGCGGCGGGCGCGGCCGGCTTCTTCGCGGTGCCGTACACCATCCTGGTGTACCCCCTGATCTTCACCTTCCTGCCCCGCCTCTGGTCGGTCTCGCACCGCCACGGCTACGTCACCACCTCGGACTTCGTGCGCGGCCGGTTCGGTTCGAAGGGCCTGTCGCTGGCGGTGGCGCTGACCGGCATCCTCGCGACGATGCCGTACATCGCGCTCCAGCTGGTGGGCATCCAGGCCGTGTTGGACGTGATGGGCATCGGTGGCGGCGCGGGCTCCAACTGGTTCGTGAAGGACCTGCCGCTGCTGATCGCCTTCGGCGTGCTGGCGGCCTACACCTACTCCTCCGGCCTCCGCGCCCCGGCCCTGATCGCGTTCGTCAAGGACGCGCTGATCTACATCGTCATCGCGGTGGCGATCATCTACATCCCGATCAAGCTGGGCGGCTTCGACGACATCTTCGCCTCGGCGAACGACAAGTTCACCAAGGCGGGCGCGGGCGCTCTGGTCTCGCCCCCGGCGGCCCAGTGGACGTACGCCACCCTGGCGTTGGGCTCGGCGCTTGCGCTCTTCATGTACCCGCACTCGATCACCGCGACGCTCTCCTCGAAGAGCCGCAACGTGATCCGCCGCAACACCACGATCCTGCCGCTGTACTCGCTGATGCTGGGCCTGCTCGCGCTGCTGGGGTTCATGGCGATCAAGAGCGGAGTGGCCGTCACCAACCCGCAGTTGGCGATCCCCCAGCTCTTCGAGAACATGTTCCCGAGCTGGTTCGCGGGCGTGGCCTTCGCGGCGATCGGCATCGGCGCGCTCGTGCCGGCGGCCATCATGTCCATCGCGGCCGCGAATCTCTTCACCCGCAACATCTACAAGGACTTCATCAAGCCGGACGCGACACCGGAGCAGGAGACCAAGGTCTCCAAGCTGGTCTCCCTGCTGGTGAAGGTGGGCGCGCTGGTCTTCGTCCTGACCATGGACAAGACGGTCGCCATCAACTTCCAGCTCCTGGGCGGCATCTGGATCCTGCAGACCTTCCCGGCCCTGGTCGGCGGTCTGTTCACCCGCTGGTTCCACCGCTGGGCGCTGCTGGCCGGCTGGGCGGTCGGCATGGTCTACGGCACGGTGGCCGCGTACAACGTCGCGTCCCCGACCAACCCCGGCCAGAAGCACTTCGGCGGCTCCAACGCCGAGATTCCGGGCATCGGCGAGATGGGCTACATCGGCCTGACGGCGTTCGTGCTGAACGTGGCCGTGACGGTGGTCCTGACGTTCGCCCTGAAGGCGCTGAAGGCCCCGGAGGGCGTGGACGAGACCAAGGCCGAGGACTACACGGCGGACGCCGGCGACCCGGGGGTTCAGGTGGAGCTGCCGCCGGCGACCGCCGGGGCCTCTCACTAGCGTCACGGTGATCGACGGGCCGCCGGAGACACCCGGGGGCCCGTTGTCGTACCCGTCAGGCAGACTCGTGTTCATGGACATCGTGATCCGGCCGGTGGAGCCCGGTGAGTACGAGGCCCTCGGCGAGATCACCGCCCAGGCCTATCTGCAAGACGGTCTCCTGACCTTCGGGGAGAGCGACTGGTACCTCGCCGAACTCAAGGACGTGGCCAAGCGCGCCTCCGCCGCGGACGTGCTGGTGGCCACAGCCGGCGACCAACTCCTCGGCGGTGTCACCTACGTGCCCTCAGGCGGCCCCATGGCCGACCTGGCCCGCCCCGGCGAGGCGGAGATCCGCATGCTCGCCGTGGACCGGGCGGCCCGGGGCAGAGGCGCCGGCGAGGCCCTCGTACGCGCCTGCGTCGACCGGGCGAGAGCCACCCCGCACTGCACCGGCATGGTCCTCTCCACCCAGCACATCATGTACTCCGCCCACCGCATCTACGAGCGCCTCGGCTTCGCCCGCGCCCCCGAGCGCGACTGGCGGCCGATACCCGGTGACGAGTTCACCCTCCTCACCTATCAGTTGACGTTCTGACACGCTCCGAAGTCGCCGCGACACAACATCTGGGGTCGGCACCGCCACCCGACACAACATGTATGCTAATGCTCGCTGTCGCCGCAGGGGAATCCGGTGCGAATCCGGAACTGTCCCGCAACGGTGTACTTGCGTGTGTCCGCACCCATGCCCGCACGCGAGTCCAGTCCGAGGACCTGCCGACAGCGCGCCCGGCCATCCGGCCCGGGCGCCTGACGTCCGGGCCTCGTGGAATGGGCCGGTGGACGCGACGCGCCATGCGCTCGTGAGCTGCCCCCTGCCCTCCCCGAGGCCCCGTGCCGAGCGAGGGAGAGCCCCACGTGACCATCGCGCCAGCCGAACCGGCTTCAGCGACGCCCGTTGTGGACGAGGACGGTCCCGGTTCCGCGCTGCTGCGGACCCTGACCGAACTCACCGCCGACCTCCCCGACGCCGACCCCGGCCGGGTCGCCGCCGCGGCGCTGCGCGGCCGGTCCGCACACGCGGACGAGCCGGAGTTGCGCGAGCTGGCCACGGAGGCGGCGGCAGGCCTGATCTCCGAGGACCCGGCATACAGCAGGCTGGCCGCCCGGCTCCTCACGATCGGCATCGCCGCCGAGGCCGCCTCCCAGGGCGTCACGTCCTTCACCGAGTCCGTCGCCGTCGGCCACCGCGAGGGCCTCGTCGCCGACCGCACGGCCGAGTTCGTCCGTGTCCACGCCGACCGCCTGGACGCGCTGATCGACCGTCAGGCCGACGACCGCTTCGGCTACTTCGGCCTGCGCACCCTGCACAGCCGCTACCTCCTGCGCCACCCGATCACCCGCAAGGTGATCGAGACGCCCCAGCACTTCCTGCTGCGTGTGGCGAGCGGCCTCGCCGAGTGCGCTGTGCTCAATTCAGAGACCGGGACCCGCGCCCTGGACGAAGTCGCCGCCCTCTACGGCCTGATGAGCCGCCTCGAGTACCTCCCCTCCTCCCCCACCCTCTTCAACTCCGGTACCCGGCACCCCCAGATGTCGTCCTGCTACCTCCTCGACTCCCCGAAGGACGAGCTGGACTCCCTCTACGAGCGCTACCACCAGGTCGCCCGTCTCTCGAAGCACGCCGGTGGCATCGGCATCGCCTACTCCCGCGTCCGTGGCCGCGGTTCGCTGATCCGCGGCACCAACGGGCACTCCAACGGCATCGTCCCGTTCCTCAAGACCCTCGATGCCTCGGTCGCCGCGGTGAACCAGGGCGGCCGGCGCAAGGGCGCGGCCGCGGTCTACCTGGAGACCTGGCACTCCGACATCGAGGAGTTCCTGGAGCTGCGCGACAACACCGGTGAGGACGCCCGCCGTACGCACAACCTGAACCTCGCGCACTGGATCCCGGACGAGTTCATGCGCCGGGTCGACGCCGACGAGCAATGGAGCCTCTTCTCCCCCGCCGACGTACCGGAGTTGGTGGACCTGTGGGGCGAGGAGTTCGACACGGCGTACAGGAAGGCCGAGGCGGACGGGTCGGCGCGCAGGACGATCCCCGCCCGCGACCTCTACGGCCGCATGATGCGCACCCTCGCGCAGACCGGCAACGGCTGGATGACCTTCAAGGACGCCGCCAACCGCACCGCGAACCAGACCGCCGAACCCGGCCACGTCATCCACTCCTCCAACCTCTGCACGGAGATCCTTGAGGTCACGGACGACGGGGAGACGGCGGTCTGCAACCTGGGCTCGGTGAACCTGGGCGCCTTCGTCGACACGACGGCCGGTGATCTGGACTGGGAACGGCTGGACGCGACGGTCCGCACCGCCGTCACCTTCCTCGACCGCGTGGTCGACATCAACTTCTACCCGACCGAGCAGGCCGGCCGGTCGAACGCGCGCTGGCGCCCCGTCGGCCTGGGCGCGATGGGCCTCCAGGACGTCTTCTTCAAGTTGCGTCTGCCCTTCGACTCCCTTGAGGCCAAGGCCCTCTCCACCCGTATCTCCGAACGCATCATGCTCGCCGCGTACGAGGCCTCCGCCGACCTCGCCGAGCGCAACGGCCCCCTCCCCGCCTGGGAGAAGACCCGTACCGCCCGCGGCATCCTGCACCCCGACCACTACGACACCGAACTCACCTGGCCGGAACGCTGGACGGCGCTGCGCCGCCGTATCGCCGCGGTGGGCCTGCGCAACAGCCTGTTGCTGGCGATCGCCCCCACCGCGACCATCGCCTCCATCGCGGGCGTGTACGAGTGCATCGAGCCGCAGGTCTCCAACCTCTTCAAGCGCGAGACCCTCTCCGGCGAGTTCCTCCAGGTCAACTCCTACCTGGTGCAGGACCTCAAGGACCTCGGCGTCTGGGACGCCCGCACCCGCGAGGCGCTGCGCGAAGCAGGCGGCTCGGTACAGGACTTCACCTGGATCCCGGCGGACCTACGGGCGCTGTACCGCACGGCGTGGGAGATCCCGCAGCGCGCCCTGATCGACATGGCGGCGGCCCGCACCCCGTACCTCGACCAGTCCCAGTCCCTGAACCTGTTCCTGGAGACACCGACGATCGGCAAGCTCTCGTCGATGTACGCGTACGCCTGGAAGTCGGGCCTGAAGACGACGTACTACCTCCGCTCCCGCCCGGCGACGCGCATCGCACGCGCCGCCCAGGCCCGAGCAACCGTCCCCGTACAGCAGGTGACTTCGGAAGAAGCCGTCGCCTGCTCCCTGGAGAACCCCGAGTCCTGCGAGGCGTGCCAGTAATGACCACCCGTAACACCAACCTGCTCGACCCGGGCTTCGAACTGACCCTCCGCCCCATGCGCTACCCGGACTTCTACGAGCGCTACCGGGACGCCATCAAGAACACCTGGACCGTGGAGGAGGTGGACCTCCACTCGGACGTCTCCGACCTCGCGAAGCTGACGCCGGCCGAGCAGCACCTCATCGGCCGGCTGGTCGCCTTCTTCGCGACGGGCGACTCGATCGTGGCGAACAACCTGGTGCTGACGCTGTACAAGCACATCAACTCCCCCGAGGCGCGGCTGTATCTCTCCCGCCAGCTGTTCGAGGAGGCAGTCCACGTCCAGTTCTATCTGACGCTCCTGGACACCTACCTCCCCGATCCGGAGGACCGCGCCGCCGCCTTCGCGGCGGTGGAGAGCATCCCCTCCATCCGCGAGAAGGCCCAGTTCTGCTTCACGTGGATGGACTCGGTCGAGAAGCTCGACCGGCTGGAGTCCCAGGCCGACCGCCGTCGCTTCCTGCTGAACCTGATCTGCTTCGCGGCGTGCATCGAGGGCCTGTTCTTCTACGGTGCCTTCGCGTACGTGTACTGGTTCCGCAGCCGGGGCCTGCTGCACGGTCTGGCCACCGGCACGAACTGGGTGTTCCGTGACGAGACCATGCACATGAGCTTCGCCTTCGACGTGGTCGACACCGTCCGCAAGGAGGAGCCGGATCTCTTCGACGAGGAACTCCGGCAGCAGGTCACGGACATGCTGAGGGAAGCCGTCGAGGCCGAGCTGCAGTTCGGGCGCGACCTGTGCGGGGAGGGCCTGCCCGGCATGAACACCGAGTCGATGCGCCAGTACCTGGAGTGCGTCGCCGACCAGCGCCTCACCCGCCTCGGCTTCGCCCCGGTGTACGGCTCCGAAAACCCCTTCTCCTTCATGGAGTTGCAGGGTGTCCAGGAACTGACCAACTTCTTCGAGCGCCGCCCCTCGGCCTACCAGGTGGCGGTGGAGGGCACGGTCGACCTGGACGAGGACTTCTGACGGTTCGAGCTGTGGTAAGCCAGGAGGGTGATCGGCCGACTCCCTCTCGACGAGCAACTCGACGCCCTGCGCGCGGTGTTGTCCCGCAACACCGTGCTCACGGAGGTGCTGGCGCGCACCGCGGGGATGGGGCTGCCCGGCTGGTACCTCACCGCCGGGTGCCTCTTCCAGACCGTCTGGAACGTCGTCACCGAACGGCCGCCCACCCACGGCATCAAGGACTACGACGTCTTCTACTTCGACGCCGGTGATCTGTCCTGGGAGGCCGAGGACGCCGTGATCAAGGCCGGCCGGGAGGTCTTCGCCGGTCTCCCGGCCGAGGTCGAGATCCGCAACGAGGCGCGCGTGCACCTCTGGTACGAGGAGAAGTTCGGGGTGCCGTGCGCGCCGCACACGTCCAGTGAGGCGGCGATCGACCGTTTCGCCGCGACGACCTGCTGTCTCGGCGTGCGGCTGGAGGCCGGCGGGCGGTGGCGGGTCTATGCGCCGCACGGCCTCTCCGACGTCTTCGATCTCGTCGTACGGCCGAACCCGGTGCTCGCACCGCGGTTCGTATACGAGGCCAAGGCCGCCCGATGGCGGGAGCAGTGGCCCGAGTTGGCCGTGCTGGCGTGGCCGGATACCGCCTAGTCCATGGAGCGTCCATAGGGCCTCCATCGGCCGTCCATGGACTTCCCACGGAGCGGCAAAGTTCTTCGGACGTGTCTGTTCCGGCCTCCTCGCACCCGGCTACCTTCTGGCCGTCCTGTCATGCACGCACCACGTTGGCACAGGATGCCCAAATGTCATGCCCATGACGAACCGCGCACCGCCGCCGCTACGCGCGTCACAGGCCTGCCATCAGCGTCGAGAACCCCACTCCCACGACGGAGGCAGTACCCATGCGTGAGAAGCCCAGACGGAGCCTGCGAAGACTCCTCACGGTCGCCGTACCCGCCCTCGCCCTCGGCCTCGCCGGACTCGTCGCCGTGCCCGCGCAGGCGGCGCCCGCGGCGACCCACACCTCCCGGGTCACCCAGAACGCCAAGGCCCTCACCTCCCCCGCCCGCCAGACCTTCCACTCGACCGGGAAGGCCGGCCAGAAGGTGCCGACCAAGCACCTCTGCGCCACCGCCGCTCCCGGCCAGGCGGCCTGTTTCGCCCAGCGCCGTACGGACATCAAGCAGCGGCTCGCGTCGGCGGTCGCCGCCGCCGCGCCCTCCGGCCTCAGCCCGGCCAACCTGCACAGCGCCTACAACCTGCCCTCGACGGGCGGATCGGGCCTGACGGTTGCCGTGGTCGACGCCTACAACGACCCCAACGCGGCCGCCGACCTGGCTACTTACCGTTCCACCTACGGCCTGTCCGCCTGCACGGTCGCCAGCGGCTGCTTCAAGCAGGTCAGCCAGACCGGTTCGACGACCTCGCTGCCCACCAACGACACCGGCTGGGCGGGTGAGGAGGCGCTCGACATCGACATGGTCAGCGCCGTCTGCCCGAACTGCAACATCATCCTCGTCGAGGCCAACTCCGCCACCGACTCCGACCTCGGCACCGCCGAGAACGAGGCCGTCGCGCTGGGCGCCAAGTTCGTCTCCAACAGCTGGGGCGGCTCCGAGTCCTCCTCCCAGACCAGCGAGGACACCTCGTACTTCAAGCACCCCGGCGTCGCCATCACCGTCTCCGCGGGTGACAGCGCGTACGGTGCCGAGTACCCCGCGACCTCCCAGTACGTGACCGCCGTCGGCGGTACCGCCCTCTCCACCTCCTCCAACTCCCGCGGCTGGACCGAGTCCGTCTGGAAGACCAGCAGCACGGAGGGGACGGGCTCCGGCTGCTCGGCCTACGACTCCAAGCCGAGCTGGCAGACCGACACCGGCTGCACCAAGCGCATGGAGGCCGATGTCTCCGCCGTCGCCGACCCGGCCACCGGTGTGGCCGTGTACGACACCTACGGCGGGTCCGGATGGGCCGTCTACGGCGGTACCAGTGCCTCCTCGCCGATCATCGCCGGTGTCTACGCGCTGGCCGGCACCCCGGGTTCGAGTGACTACCCGGCGAAGTACCCGTACTCCCACACCAGCAACCTCTACGACGTCACCAGCGGCAACAACGGCTCCTGCTCCACCGCCTACTTCTGCACCGCCGAGACCGGCTACGACGGCCCGACCGGCTGGGGCACGCCGAACGGCACCACCGCCTTCACCTCCGGCAGCACCTCGGGCAACACGGTGACCGTCACCAACCCGGGCAGCCAGTCGACCACGACCGGCAGCTCCGTCAGCCTGCAGATCAGCGCGACCGACAGCGCGGGGGCCACGCTGACCTACAGCGCGAGCGGCCTGCCGACCGGGCTGTCGATCAGCAGCTCCACCGGCAAGATCTCGGGTACGGCGTCCACCGCCGGCACCTACCAGGTCACCGTCACGGCGTCCGACTCCACCGGTGCCTCCGGCTCCGCGTCCTTCTCCTGGACCGTCGGCTCCAGCAGCGGCACCTGCACCTCGTCGCAGCTGCTCGGCAACCCCGGCTTCGAGTCGGGCAACACCACCTGGACCGCGTCCAGCGGGGTCATCACCAACTCCACCAGCGAGAGCGCGCACGCGGGCTCGTACTACGCCTGGCTGGACGGGTACGGCTCGACCCACACCGACACGCTCTCCCAGTCGGTGACCGTGCCCAGCGGCTGCAAGGCCACCTTCACCTTCTACCTGCACATCGACACCGCCGAGACCTCCAGCAGCACCGCGTACGACAAGCTGACGGTCACCGCCGGTTCGACCACCCTGGCGACGTACTCGAACCTCAACGCCGCCTCCGGCTACGCCCAGAAGTCCTTCGACCTGAGCTCCTACGCGGGCTCGACCGTCACCCTGAAGTTCAGCGGTGTCGAGGACTCCTCGCTCCAGACCAGCTTCGTGCTCGACGACACCGCCGTCACGACCAGCTGATCCCGCTCGATCCCGTATGGCCCCGGGCCCCGGTCGCCGCCTTCGCGGCCGGGGCCCGGTCGTGCGTACCCGTGTGGATCCAGAGATGCGGGTGACACGTCAAAGGGGAGAGGAGGCCCCCATGCGTCGAACGATCCCCCACACGACTCTCGCCCTCGCGGCACTCACCCTCGTTCTCGCCGGCTGCGGCAACCAGGCCGACAGCGGCAAGGGCGGCGGCAGCGACAGCGTGTCGTCCTCGCCCACCCGGACGACGAGTCCGGGTCCGACCGGCAGCCCGTCGACGAGCCCCTCGGGGTGTACGGGGGCCTCGACGCTCGGCGCCTCCGACAGCGGCCGTACGGTCTGTCTGGCCGTGGGCGACACGCTGCGGATCACGCTCGACGGGACCAAGAAGCGGCCGTGGAAGCCGGTCACCGCGAGCGGGTCCGTACTGAAGGCCACCAACAGCGGCATCGTGCTGCTGCCCGGCGACGCGAGCGCCGCCTTCAAGGCCGTGGAGAAGGGGAAGACCCGGCTTGAGTCCACGCGGCCGCTGTGTGCGGCGCAGACCGGCCGGGTCTCCTGCCTGGGGATTCAGGAGTGGTGGGTCACCGTGCTGGTGAAGTAGCGCGGACGCGTCGTGCGCGGGCGGGAACCTGCGGCCTCCTGGCGGGCCCGGTCGGCCTCGCGGATCTGACGGTCGATGCGACGGTCGCGCGCGATCCCGAGCACGGACGGCAGGACCAGGAGAGCGAGGATTGCGAGAACGGTCAGCATTCCGATCAGTCCTTCGATGTGTGCCGTATCCATGGACACCACTGTCGCGCCGATAGCTCCTTACAAACAGTGGCAGGACTGCCGTGAACCCTCGAAATACTGCCAACCCTGAGGCACACTGGATCCATGCTGCAGAACGTCGCCGCCGTCGTGCTGGACGGCGTGAACCCCTTCGAGCTGGCCGTCGTCTGCGAGGTCTTCGGCATCGACCGCAGTGACGACGGACTGCCCGTGTACGACTTCGCGGTCGCCTCGGCCGAGGGGCCGGTGCTGGGGACGCGCGGCGCGGGCTTCTCCCTTCAGGTCGAGCACGGTCTGGAGCGGCTGGAGGAGGCCGACCTCATCGCCGTACCGGCGGGTGCCTGTTACGGGACGCGGGAGTTCCCGCCCGAGCTGCTCCAGGCGCTGCGGCGCGGTGTGGAGCGCGGGGCGCGGGTGCTCAGCGTCTGCTCCGGCGTCTTCGTGCTGGCCGCGGCCGGGCTGCTGGACGGTCGGCGCTGTGCGGTGCACTGGCACGACGCCGAGCAGCTGGCACGGGCGTACCCCGAGCTGACCGTCGAGCCAGACGTCCTCTACGTCGACGAGGGCCCGGTGATCACCTCCGCGGGCACCGCCGCCGGCATCGACGCCTGTCTGCACATCGTGCGGAAGGAGCAGGGGCCGGACGTCGCCAACCGGATCGCCCGGCGGATGGTGGTGCCGCCGCACCGGGACGGCGGACAGGCCCAGTTCATCGAGCGCCCGCTGCCCCGCTCGCACGTCGACACGGTCGCCGGGGTGCTGGTGTGGATGGAGCAGCACCTCGACCAGGAGGTCACCGTCGAGCAGCTCGCCGAGCGCGCCCATATGTCGCCGCGGACCTTCGCCCGCCGCTTCCAGCAGGAGACGGGGACCACTCCCTACCGCTGGATCCTGCGCCAACGCGTGCTGCTGGCCCAGCGGTTGCTGGAGGCGACGGACGAGACGGTGGACGCGATCGCCGGACGGACGGGGTTCGGCAACGCGGCCGCGCTGCGCCACCAGTTCGTCCAGGCGATCGGGACCACGCCGAACGCCTACCGGCGCACCTTCCGGGGGCCGGAGGCGGCCGCCTGACTCACCTCACCGTGGCGTCGGCCGCAGCTTCAGGGCACGCGGCCGCAGGGTGATGCCGATCCGTGGCCGGGTGTCGGAACCGGACGCGTGCTCGAAGGAGTAGCCGCGGGCCGCCTCCGCGGTGAGGAGTGTCAGCTCCGCCATCGAGAAGTGGTCGGCCGGGCACTTGCGGTTGCCGACACTGAACGGGCTCATCGCATACTTCGGCACCTCCTTCGCCCGCTCGGGCAGCCAGCGGTCGGGGTCGAACTCCTCGTGCCGTTCGAACGACCGCGGATCGCGTTGGATCGCGTACGGGCTGTACACGATGTCGGCGCCCGCGGGAATTCGGTATCCGCCGAGCTCGGTGTCGGCGACCGCCCGCCGGGTCAATATCCATACGGCCGGATGCAGGCGCATTGTCTCGACGACCACATTCGCGGTGTACGTCAGCTTCCGCACGTCCTCGAATGCGATCGGCCGATCGCCGGCGACGCTATTCACCTCGGCGCGGATCTTGTCGGCCAGGTCCGGGTGGTCGGCGAGCACCAGGAGCAGTGACATGACCGTCGAGCCGATGGATTCGTCGCCCGCGGTGAGCATGGCGACGACCTGATCGTGGATCTCCTGCTCCCCGATCGGCTCGCCATTCTCGTCCTCGGCCGCCAGCAAAGCCGTGAGCAAATCGTTCGGTTTTTGACCGGATGCCCTGCGGTCGGCGACGATCTCGTCCACCAGGAGGTGCAAATCGGCCAACGCCCGGTTGAATTCGCGGTTGGCCGGAAGCGGCACCCGATAAAGCGGGCCGAGCGGCACGACCATGCGCTGGTACATACCGCGGAACAAGGTGGCCAGTGCACCGGAGACGCGTTCCGCCCGCTCGTCGTTGCAGGTGTCGTGCATCAGACAGCGCACCGAGATCCGGCAGGCCACCCGGAAGGCCTCGGCGGTGGCGTCGATCACCTCGCCGGAGCGCCAGCGCGCCATCAGCGCGCGGACCTCCTCCTCCATGACCGGTCCGTAGCCGGGGATGGCGTCGAGCCGGAACGCGGGCTGGATGGTGCGGCGCTGGCGCCGGTGCAACGGGCCGTTGGCGGTGGCCACGCCCTCCTTGCCGAGCAGGCTCTCCAGCGACTCCCACAGCGGTCCGGCGATGATCCAGTCGGGGCTGAGGGCGACGGCTCCGGTGAGTTCGGGCGTGGTGACGGCGTACACCGTCTTGGGGCCGAGCCGCAGCCGTACCACGTCGCCGTGGTCGCGCAGCCCGGTCAGGAAGGCCAGCGGGTCGCGGAGCAGCTTCCAGCCGTGACCGAGTAACCGCACCCCGCCGTCGGCGAAGGGCGGTTCGCCCGGCTCCGGTGCCGCATATATCCGCGGTTCGGGTGTCCGCGGTTCGGGCGTGACGGACTCGACGGTCATTGCTCACCTGCCGCTTCGTTGTTGACGTACGGGGGCGTGGACCGGTCGTCCCAGCTGTCGACCATGTACCGGCCGGACTCGTGGTGGAACCAGTAGACGGCGGAGAACCAGTTCCGCATATTGCAGACGCAGGCCATGACGGCGGCGCTGAGTTCTTTTCCGCGCACGGTGCCGTCGGCGAGAAAGTCGGCGAACCGCAGGGCGCTCCGCTCCACCACGACAAATTCGGAAATGCATTTCTCGACGCGCCGCCTGACTTCGACGATCGCCTCTTCCAGAGTCAGCCCCTCGTGTTTGATGAGGCTGATCCCCAGATTGTGGACCTCGTCGCCCGCTATTTCCTTCGGGAGTGAGCAGAGGTCGTTGTACCAGGCGGCGAATTCCTGGCTCAGCAGCGCCGCCCGGCGATATGCCGGGTGTTTCCGCACGATGTCCGGGAGCTCACACCCCGCGCTCGGCTCCAGCAGATCGGTCCAGATCCGGTGTGCAAAAGTGAGCCGACGGAGTTCGAGGTATTCCTCGACCGTCGGAATGACGCCCTCGGTGCGGTTGTGGAACTCCCGGTCGTACGCCTCGATCACCGCGTGGAAGTGCCGGGCGAAGCGGGCGTTCCAGGTGCCCGGCAGGAACGAGTACAGCCGGACCATGCTGTCCGCGAAGGCGGCGACCAGCGGGTCCTGGTGGTGCAGGTGCCGCCGGGGGGAGTCGAGCGCCTCGTGCAGGTGGAACCTGAGCCGACGCCAGGCGGCCGGCCGCCGATGGACGATGTCACGGTCGTGCCGGTCGTCCCAGACGAAGAACCACGCGCTGTAGTCGGCTATCGCCTGGAGCACCTCGTCCGGGGCGCCCAGGTAGTACCCGGCCATGAGGTCGGTGTAGCACAGTCGATCGGCATATTCCTCCACCTTGTCCGCGGGCATGAGCCGTTTTTCCAGCATCCAGGTGCGTGTCTTCTCCTGGAGTCGAGGCCAATAGGGATGGAGTTGTCGGGGAAACGCTGCCTCGATCACCGGAAGAGAGAGCGACGGTGGGACCGCGATCGCGGTCCCGGTCGATGTGGTGCTGTATGGGAAAGCAGGCACGAACGAGCCCCTCTCAGCCGCCAGTTACGCACGCCCCTCCCGATGTGCCCGGCGTGCGCCGTTGCGTATCCCCGCACTTCCTATTCAGCACCACAACTGACCGATCTGGGAACGGATTTGCTTCATTCACCACCCCGCACTGCCGGGATTCTCCCCTTGTGTGACAGGTCATCGACCACTACGGGCACACATACGATCGAACGTGCGACGAACAGACGAACGGCGCCCGGTCAGGAAGGGGAACCTGAACAGACGCCGTGTGTACGGGACTTGTGATCGCCCCTGGGGTCTAGTCGTTGGCGACCACGGGGTAGCGGGGCTCGTTCTCGGCCATCTGGCGCAGGGCGTCCTTGCGCTCGCGCTTGGAGAGACGGTCGATGTAGAGGTAGCCGTACAGGTGGTCGGTCTCGTGCTGCAAACACCGAGCGAAGTAGCCGGTGCCGCGCACCCTGATCGGGTTGCCCTTCTCGTCCTGCCCGGTCACCTCGGCGTAGTCCGGCCGGGCGAGCGGCGCGTACGCGGTGGGCACGGAGAGGCACCCTTCGTTGCTGTCGTCGAGCCGGCGCTTCTCGGCGGGCAGGTCGACGAGCTTCGGGTTGCAGACCACCCCCACATGCCGCACACCCTGGTCGTCCCCGCAGTCGTACACGAAGACCTTCAGGTCGACGCCGATCTGGTTGGCGGCCAGGCCCACGCCCTCGGCGGTCCGCTGCGAGGCGAACATGTCCGCGACCAGCTGCTGCAGCTCGTCGCCGAACTCGGTGACGTCCTTGCACTCCTTGTGCAGGACCGGGTTCCCTACGACGGTGATCGGCCGCGAGGTCCCGCGCTCGCGCCAGGCGGCTTCGCGCTCCTCGCAGTCCTCCGTGTCGACGGCGTACCCCTCGTCGTCCACGGGGAGCACCCCCGCCTGCTGCTGATCGGTGTCCTGCTGCGCCATGCCGACGATGCCTTCCTAGAAAATCAGGGGGTGCGTTGCTGATACAGGGTACGGGGAGCGCACCCCTCAGGGGCGCGGGGCTGTGTCCGATACGGGGCTCCGCCGCGTGGGCGCGACCAGCCACGACGAACCCGCACCCGGCAGCGCTCCTCAACACACCTCTTCGAGGTCCCGCCAATCCCGCGAATCCGGACTGTCGGCAACCCATCCGTCCAACAGCCCCCGAACCAGCGAGGCCGGAGCCGCCACCCCACACTCCCGCTCCGGCACCCACAGCTGTCCGTCGGTGCGGTGGCCCAGTGGGCCGGGGTGACCGGGCTCGCTGTGGTCATGGGGGTCCAGGTGCTCCCCGTCGCCCTCGTCCGAGGGCATCCGCGACTCGGAGCACATCCGGCACAGCAGCCGTACGGAGGACGACCAGTCCTCGGCGGCGAAGCCGGCGTCGGCGGCCAGCTGCTCCAGCGCGTCCCGGTCGGCCTCGGTGGCGGCCTCCAGGAGGACCACCCAGGTCGGGACGGGCGACGGCGCCCACAGCTCGATCTCGTCGAAGACGGGGTAGGCGTGCCCGGCGGCCGTCGTCCGCTCGCCGTGCGGCACCCCGTCGTGCAGGACGACCTCACCCCAGCGGCGCCCGGAGGACGGCAGCGGAATCGACAGCACCTCGATCCGCGCGGGATCCAGCCGCCTCCCCCACACCACCTCGGCCTCGCCCTCGGGAGAGAGCCGTACGGCCGCGCTGCCCAGCTCCATCCCGACCGGCTCACCGTTGGCCGCGGCGGCCCCCGGCACCCGCAGCCCGTACGCCTGCCAGGCCCGCCGGGCCAGCGGCCAGTCCTGCAGGGCCGTCGCCGCGATGCCGACGTTCCACCAGTCGGGCGCCCCGGTCTCCCGGTCGAGCAGCGCGACGGCACGCAGACCCGCGGCCCGCGCCTGCTCCCAGTCGTGCCGGAACTTGTGCAGCAGGGCGAGGTTGAACCAGGACTCGGACAGCCACGGCTCCAGATCGGCGGCGCGCGTCAGCAGCGCACCCGCGTCCTCGTACCGGCCGTCGCCGATCAGCGTGAAGGCGCGATCCGTGGCCTGCCGCCAGGAGGCGGAGGGCCGGTGCCGTCCCTTGCCGAAGATCCTCACGATTCCCGCCTGCCAGTTCCGTGGAGTGGGCTGGCTAGTACCGCCCCCGGACACCCTCTCATTCGCATCCAACCACGTGCGGCTGGAAGGGCGCTCATTACCCATGGGTTACCCAGCCGAGGGGAGGGTCAGACAGTCCCGTGCCAGGACCCGGGCCAGCGATTCCACGACCTCGGGCGCGTAGTCCCCGGCGGTCCCCAGCCGGAGCTCCTCCAGCGCCCTGAGCGGCCCGCCGGGACCGGCGTCCCGCACCTTCTCCTCGTAGGCGTTCACGGCCCGTACGATCCGCGCGGCGACCGGTTGCTCCCGGTACGGGTCGGCCTGCCGCTCCACGACCACGGCGACCGCCGAGTCCACCCCGGTCTGGCGTACGACGGCCCCGCCGAGCAGCGCGATCCGGCGCTGTTCCGCCCCGGGGAGGGCCGCGGTGGCGCCCGCCGGGACCGGGTCGACCAGGCTGAGCTGGCCGATGTCGTGCATGAGGGCCGCGGACTCCAGGACGGCCAGCTCCGGGCGGGTGAGCCCCAGGTCGCGGCCGACGGCCCGGCTGAGTTCGGCGACCCGGCGGGCGTGACCGGCGGGGGTGTACCCGGCGATCTCGGTGGCCCTGGCGAGGGAGGCGATCGTCTGGCGGTACGTCGTCCGGACGGTCGCGTACCGCTTGAAGGACAGCTGGGTCAGCAGGAGCGGCAGCGAGAAGACCGGCAGGGCCCACAGGCCTACGACGGCCACCGCGAGCGCCATCACCGCGCCGGTCGCGCACACGGCCGACCCGATGCCGAGCAGTCCGCGCAGTTCGTCCCGGAGCAGGGGGCCGAAGGGCCAGCCGGTGCGGGAGTGCGCGAGCGCGGCGGCGAGGACGCAGTCGCAGAGGGCGGTCAGGGTGAGGAGCGCGAGCAGCAGAAGAGCGTAGGCCGGGCCGCTCCACTTCTCGAACACCCCCCGGCTGTACAGGGGCTGGAAGCAGACGGCGGTGAAGCCGACGGTGAGTACCCGACGGGCCGGATGGTCGAGCACCGGTCCCTGACCGTGCGCCGTGTGCGGCACGCCGCCCAGCAGTGACGCGGCGAGGACGACGGTCACGACCTGGGTGACCCCGTGATGCGTCGGCTGCCCGGCGTCCTCCCCGAGCAGCGCGTACGACAGGGCCCCGGCGGCCCCGAGCGGCGCCGCCTCCCGCACCCGGGCGCCGGTCCAGCGGCTGAGCTCGCCGACGGTGATGAGCAGACCGAAGGCGAGGGCGGTGGGGCGCTCCTCCACGCCGGTCCAGAGGGTGACGGCGAGGGAGCCGACGGCGAGGAGGGCGGCGGAGCTGTGGATGAGGGTGGTGAGGGTGAGGCGGGGACGACGACGGCGGGCGGTCATGGGCGGGCCTTTGGCGCCTGCGAACGAGTGGGCCTCTCGGGCAGGCCCCCGGCCGGCCCGGGACGCACGGATCTCATCGCCGCACCCCTGACCGCCCCGCCACCGAAGGCGCCGGAATCCCCGGCTCCTGTTCCTCGTCGGCCGTCACCGCCGGATGCCACCCGTCCCGTCCCAGCGCCTGCACCAACGCGGCCACCATCCGCGGGTCGAACTGCGCCCCCGCGCACCGCTCCAGCTCCTCCAGCGCGACCGGCACGGGCCGCGCCCGCCGGTAGGAACGCGTGGACGTCATGGCGTCGAAGGCGTCCGCGACCGCCACCACCCGTGCGGACTCGGGGATCTGACTTCCCATCAGTCCGTACGGGTATCCGCTCCCGTCCAGCCGCTCGTGATGATGGAGTACGGCCGCCCGGGCCTCCCCCAGAAAACCGATTCCGCGCACCATCTCGTGGCCGTACTCGGGATGCAGCTCGATCACCCGCCGTTCCTCGGCGGTCAGCGGCCCGCCCTTCCTCAACAGCCGCGTGGGGACGCCGAGTTTGCCCACGTCGTGCAGGATCCCGGCGAAGCGGAGCACTTCGACCCGCGCATCGTCCATGCCGAGTTCACGCGCGATCATCATCGACGCCTGTCCGACCCGCTCGCTGTGCCCGCGCGTGTACCCGTCCTTGATGTCGACGGCCTGGACGAGCGCCCGGATGGTCGCCTGGTGGGCCGCCCGCTCCCGGTGGTACTGCGCGAACACCCACCAGGACACACACATCGGCAACAGCACGAGCAGCGCGGCGACAGGCCCGTACGGGCTGCGCCACAGGACCGCCATCATCAGCCCGGCGAGCCCGTGCACGGCGACGGGAGCGAGGGACCGTACGAACAGCCCTCGCCAGGCCCGCCGTAGCGGAACCCGCTCGGCGACCGCCAGAATCCCGCCGTCCAGCAGGGCCAGCGCCAGGCAGAAGGCGAGCACGGCGGCCCCTGCGGGCACGAGCGCGTACGGGAAGGCGGGGCCGACGACCGCCTCCCGCCCGCCGAGCGCCCAGTGCACCGAGCCCGCGGCCCAGACGCCGAGGGCCAGTTGGGCGGCGCGCCACAACCGCCGTAGGGCATACGGCCGTTGCTCGACCCGGGAGAGCAGCACCCCCGGCAGCGGGACCAGCGCGGCGGCGGGCGGGGGGAGCAGGAAGGCGCCGGCGAGGAGGACCGGGTAGAACGTTCCGGCGAAGCGCCAGCGGGCGGCGGCCTGCTCGCAGGCGGCGTAGACGACCGCGAGCAGTACGGTCGCCCACGACGGCGCGTATGTCTTCGGGAACGGCAGCACACAGAGCAGGGCGCCGAGGACCGCACACGCGACGTACACACGCGCCCGTGCCGGAACCGCCTCCATCACAGCCCTCCCCGGCCGACCCTCCCCTGGCCGACGAGCCTAGAGCGGGGACAGGGGGGTCTGCGGGCCGATGAACCGCCGATTAGCACGTTCGAGTGACTGGCGTGCCGGCGATCCGGTGCGGCTCAGTGGGCCACGTCGGCGGCGAGCACCTTCTTCAGCGCTTCCACGGTGACCGGCGACTCGCGCTGGAACGCGGCGAGGTCGAGGCCGTCGTCGCCGGTCACGGTGAGCCGGGCGCGCTCGCCGACGGCCAGCACGACGACATGTCCCGAGCCGCAGCGGACGACCACCTCGCGCAGCGCGCCGGTCGCCGCGGTGTCGGCCATCCTGCGGGCGACACCGAGGGTCGCGGCGGCGAGAGCGGCGACCGACTCCGGGTGGACCGTGTCGGCGTCGGCGACGACGAGCAGGCCGTCCACGGTGGACAGGACGCTCTCGGAGACCCCCATCACCCGTTCTCGCAGCGAGGTCAGAATCCCGGCCAGGGAATCGGGCGAAGGGGTTTCGGTCATACGGTGCGCTCCTTGTTCCGGGCGGGCGGTGTCAGTCGGGTTCGGGGAGAGCCCGCAGCAGTCGGCCGACGCGCTGAAGTGTTTCGATCGAGGGCTGTGCGGCGGCGAGTTCCTCGCCCGACAGCATCGGAGGGAGTCCGGGCAGAGACGCTGCCGGGGCCGACGCCGTGTCCCGTCGGGGCAGGGGCGGTGGTGCGGGGAGGGGTTTCCCCGTGGAGGCGGCCGGGCGACCGGGGTCGGTGTCCGGCGCGGAGTCTGGTGCCGTGGTCGCTTCTTGTCGTCGCGGAGTCTGTGCCGGTGCCCTGCTTCTCTTTCCGGACGGGTTCCCCCGTCCGCTCTTCGGGCTCACTGGCTGCCCCTCCCCTTCCGTCCCGGATCAGGTCCGGGAGGCCCGCCGCCGGGTCTGCGTCTGGGCAGGGCCGTCGTCCTCGGCGGCGGCGCGGCGCCGGACGCGTCGGCCGTCGGGACACGGGGTGCGGTGCTCGGCCGGGTGCCGGCCGAGGGCCGTGGCTCCCAGCGGACGAGGCCGAGCGTCTCCAGTCGGACGAGGTCCAACAGCACCGCGTACAGTCCGCGCCCCCGCGAGAAGGCGATGTCGCGCGGTGTCCGGCGTCCGTTGACGCTGTCGAGGACTCCCCGCTGCCCCGGCGTGAGCCCACCCGTCGGGCCGGAAGCCGCCCGAACCGGCGACGGTCACCGGACGGACTCGTGTCAACTCGCTCGGCGGACCCCACAGACGTGAGAGCAGCGACATACGGCGCGAGGTCTCCTCGGTCAGTCGCCGCGGCTCCACCCCGGGCTCGGCGACCAGTACGGGTTCGCGCTCGCCCAACTCCCGTTCGCCCGGGGGACTCAGGGCCATGGCGAAGGCGCCGTCGAACACGGCCGCCGTGCGGACGACCTCCAGTTCGGCGGCGCCGATCAGTCCCGTGGCCACCAGATGTCCGCCGAGCCGGTCCGCGTCGGGCTGTTCGGCGCAGGCGGCCAACCAGTCCTCGTCGCCGATCCGGCCCGAGGCGAGCAGCGTCGAGGTGACCGTCGGCGCGCCCGGCGTCTCGATCGCGCCGACCAGCCCGTCGCGCAGATGGATGGTCCCTCCGGGGTGCCCGGAGACCCGTACCGTCCCGCTGAAGCCCTCGTCCCGCAGCAGTTGCAGCAGCGCCGGCAGATTGCGTGCCGCGGGCGCTCTCATGCGAGCACCTCGCGGGCCCGGTCGCCCAGACTCCGCAGCGCCAGCGCCATGTTGGCCCGGTCGCGGTCGCGTCCGGCGGTCAGCAGCAGCGGGTCGCCCGCCGGCCGTGCCACGGAGAACAGCACGTGGAGACGGGCCGTACTGGTCGTGACCACGCTCTCCAGCTCCCCCTCGGCTCCCGCCGCGCCGAGCCGTTCGGCGATGAGGGCGGCGAGTTCCGATGCCTCCGGCCCGTCGCCCGCCTCGGCGAGGTCGCCCGCGGTGCCGTAGGTCAGACCGGTGACCGCGTCGACGAGGGCGACGCCGGTTGATCACGCTCGGCCGGCAGTACCACCTGATCCGGCCGCTGACCAGCAGCAAGGGAAGTCTCTTCCTCTACCTCGCGCTGGACCGGAGCCGCAGCGACCTGGCCCTGGCCAGGCACGGACTGAAGCGGATCGAGTCCGGCCTGGAGGTCTAGGTCCGCGGCGCCTCCCGCACGGGGTCCTGCGCCGGTCAGGACTCCTGCGGGGCCGCCGGGGACGCGGTGATGTCGTGCTCGGGCACCGCCTGCCCGGAGCGGATCAGGTCGAGCCGCCCCAGGACCTTGGCGCGCAGGTCGCTCGGCACGTCGTCATGCCCGCAGCACCGCTTGACCAGCTTCTTCACGGCCTGCTCGAGCCCGTACTTCTCCAGGCACGGCGAGCACTCCGTGAAGTGCTGCTTGAACTTGTCGCGGTCGACGTCCGGCATCTCACTGTCGAGGAACTCGTACAAGTGGTCCAGGACTTCACTGCAGTCCGTCTCGTGCGGCTCTCCGCAGCTCATGAGCCCGAGCCTTTCGCTTCGTCCGACTCTCCGGCGCCGGCCGGGACCAGGCCGCGCTCACGCGCGTAGTCCTCGAGCATGCCGCGCAGTTGACGGCGGCCCCGGTGCAGCCGGGACATCACCGTACCGATGGGTGTCCCCATGATGTCCGCGATCTCCTTGTAGGCAAAGCCCTCGACGTCCGCGAGATACACGGCGATGCGGAACTCCTCGGGGATCGCCTGGAGTGCTTCCTTCACGTCCGAGTCGGGCAGGTGGTCGAGCGCCTGCGACTCCGCGGAGCGCAGACCGGTCGACATGTGCGACTCGGCACGGGCGAGCTGCCAGTCCTCGATCTCCTCCGCCGCCGACCGCTGCGGCTCACGCTGCTTCTTGCGGTAGGAGTTGATGAAGGTGTTCGTGAGGATCCGGTACAGCCACGCCTTGAGGTTGGTGCCTTCGCGGAACTGGTGGAAGGACGCGTACGCCTTCGCGTACGTCTCCTGCACCAGGTCCTCCGCGTCGGCCGGGTTGCGCGTCATCCGCAGCGCGGCCGAGTACATCTGGTCGAGGAATTCGAGCGCGTCCCGCTCGAAGCGCGCGCTGCGCTCCGCGGTCGACTCCGCGCTGACGCCCTGGCCCTCGGGCAGCTCCGCCTGACCGTTGTCGGTCCCTGCGTCGATCCCTGTGACCGGACCCACCTCCTCAAGATTCCGGGCAGCACCGAAACCGGTACCACCGGAATTGGAGGATAGACGACGACCCGTCCCCGCCGCCCCTCGAACAGGGGTGGTCTTGGCCGCAGTCAGCACCGTCCAGTCCAGGTCAGTGCTGCTGCTGCGGCTCGGGCAGATGGTCGAACCCATGCGGCGGACTTCCTCTCCTACGACGATCGGTGCTGGTCGTTCAGCACTTCTGTCCGCCTCAACAGAGGTTCGGTCCGCAACATTCCCGGGCCATTACCCGAGTGGCACGGTCCACTCCACCACCGCGTCCGTGATGATCGCCACGGCCTGCTCCTGGTTGAGGTCGGCCCTTTTGGGCACGGCGAACCCGTGATCGCCGTAGGGAACCTCGACCAGCTCGTATGACCCGTCGGGGAACTCGTCCGGCTTCCCGAACGGGTCGTTCCCTCCCTGTACGACGAGAGTGGGCACCCCGGACCCGAGCAGTTCCTCGGCACGGGACTTCTCGGGCCTGCCCGGCGGATGGAGCGGGAAGCCGAGGGCGAGCACGGCATGGGCGCCCAGCTCGACGGCCGTACGACAGGCCACGCGGGCGCCGGCACTCCGGCCACCGGAGACGACGGGGAGCCCGGACTCGGCGACCGCGGGCCAGATCCCGCGCCACCCCACGTCCAGCGTCTTCGGCGCGGGCGCCACCTTCTTGCCGGCCACCCGCCAGGGCTGCTCCACCAGGGCGACGGTCACGCCGTGCGTAGGGAGGACCGCGGCGAGTGCCCGCAGGTCACGGGCCTCGATACCGCCCCCCGCACCATGGCTCACCGCCAGCACGAGGCGGGGCTTCTCCGCGGGGTGCCAGGTGATGCGGGCGTCGCCCGCATCGGTGCTGATCGTCTCGGTCGTCACGCTAGAAGAGTGTGCCCTCCTCGGGCCCCTCCAGCTCCTTCAGCAGCTCCGGTCCGTTGTTGCGGACGTTGCTGACGGCCGTGGAGACCGGGTAGGCGCGCATCAGACCGTGGGGCGGAGGGACGAGGAGCGAGCGGAGGTCCTCGAGGTCGGTGCGGGACGGGTCGAGCCAGGTGTCCCAGCGGTCGGGGGTGAGCATGAGGGGCATGCGCGGGTGGATCTCGGAGAGCGAGTACGGCCCCTCCGCCGGCGCCACGGCCAGCGGGCTCGTCTCGGCCTCCGTGGTGATGACCGAGCAGGTCACCCACCAGGCCTGCGGGTGGTCGTCGGGAAGGGTCTTGTCCCGCCAGAACTCGTACAGCCCCGCCATCGCGAAGACCGACCCGTCCGCCGGCAGCACGAAGTACGGCTGCTTCCGCGGCCGCTTCTTCCTGCCCTCGACCTCCAGATCGCGCTCGTCCTTGCCGGTCACCCACTCGTAGTAGCCGTCGGCCGGGATGATGCATCGGCGCGAGGAGAAGGCCCGCTTGTACGACGGCTTCTCGTGGA
This sequence comes from Streptomyces sp. NPDC001617, assembly GCF_053596855.1. Classification (NCBI taxonomy): domain Bacteria; kingdom Bacillati; phylum Actinomycetota; class Actinomycetes; order Kitasatosporales; family Streptomycetaceae; genus Streptomyces; species Streptomyces sp. NPDC001617. Next base: position 12,382 of record NZ_JBSFHA010000104.1, on the reverse strand, counting down.
CGGTCTCGGCACGCGCGTTGATCATCCGCGCACCGCCCTCCGGGGTCTTCGACCAGCTCGGCACCAGTCCCCACTTGAGCTTGCGCAGCTGCCGAACCGGGCGCCCCGTGACGGAGGAACTGGTGGATGCGGCGTCCGCGTCCTTGAGGGGGCGGTCGAGGACGGCGTAGACCTCCTTGGTCGGGGCCACGTTGTAGTCGGGCGCCAGGGTCTCCTCGGGCTCCCACTTCTCGATCTCAAAGATTCCTGCGAGATCCTCGGGCCCACGACTAGCTGCATACCGTCCGCACATACGTGCCAGACTGCCAGATTCGACGAGACCTACGGGAGCCACCGCCGACAATGGACAGCACCGCATCCGCCTCGCTCGCCTCCCTGTGGGACCGCGTCTTCGGCATCCAGCCCGACCCGGACCTGTGGGTGGTGATCGCGACCCTCGTCGCCGCGCTCGCCGTGACCGTGCCGCAGGGCGTCTGGCGCGTCGCGCGCAACGCCATCACCATCGCCCACGAAGGCGGCCACGGCCTGGTGGCCCTCCTCACCGGCCGCACCCTCACCGGCATACGCCTGCACTCCGACACCAGCGGCCTCACGGTCAGCCGGGGCAAGCCGCACGGCATCGGCATGATCCTCACGGCGGCCGCCGGCTACACGGCTCCCCCACTCCTCGGCCTGGGCGGCGCGGCCCTGCTCGCCGCCGGCCACATCACCCTCCTGCTCTGGCTGGCGACGGCCCTGCTGGTGGCGATGCTGGTGATGATCCGCAACGCGTACGGCGCCCTGACAGTCGTCGTCAGCGGAGGCGCCTTCCTGCTGGTGTCATGGCTGGCGGGTCCTCAGGTGCAGGCGGCGTTCGCCTACGCGGTGGTCTGGTTCCTGCTGGTGGGAGGTGTACGCCCGGCGTTCGAACTGCAGGCCAAGCGGATGCGGGGAGGGGCCGGGGACTCGGACGCGGACCAGTTGTCGCGCTTGACGCACGTACCGGCGGGGCTGTGGTTGTTCCTGTTCCACGCGGTGTCGCTGTGCTCCCTGATCGGCGGGGGCCGCTGGCTGCTTGAGGTATGAAGCGCCCCCGCAGGGGCGGCTTCGGGGGCGCGAGGCCGTGTCATTCTGCGGCTGCCGCCGCGCGGGCGCGACCAGCCCCCACCGCGCCGCGCCTCTGCAAACTGTCCCCCCACCCCCCTCCTTATAAAGTGAACCCATGGCCCAAAACCCCGCCACGAACACCGCCCTCTGGCCCGCCCCCACCGCGAGCGGAGCCGTCGACGCGACGGTCCACGTCCCGGGGTCCAAGTCGGTCACCAACCGCGCCCTCGTCCTCGCGGCCCTGGCCAGCGAACCCGGCTGGCTGCGCCGCCCCCTCCGCTCCCGCGACACCCTCCTGATGGCCGCCGCGCTCCGCGCGATGGGCGTCGCCATCGAGGAGGGCGTGGGCCCCGACGGCACCGGCGAGACGTGGCGCGTCCTGCCCACCGGCCTGCACGGCCCGGCCACGGTCAACGTCGGCAACGCCGGCACGGTGATGCGCTTCCTGCCTCCCGTCGCCGCCCTCGCCGACGGCGAGATCCGCTTCGACGGCGACCCTCGCTCGTACGAGCGCCCCCTGCACGGCGTCATCGACGCCCTCCGGGTCCTCGGCGCCCGTATCGACGACGACGGCCGGGGCGCACTGCCGCTGACGGTGTTCGGCGGTGGCGCCCTGGACGGCGGCCCGGTGGAGATCGACGCCTCGTCGTCGTCCCAGTTCGTGAGCGCCCTCCTCCTCTCGGGCCCGCGCTTCAACCAGGGCGTGGAGGTCCGCCACGTGGGCAGCTCCCTCCCCTCGCTCCCCCACATCCGCATGACCGTCGACATGCTGCGCGCGGTCGGCGCGCAGGTGGACACACCGGAGTCGGGCGGCGAGCCGAACGTGTGGCGGGTGACGCCGGGCGCGCTGCTCGGCCGCGACCTGACCATCGAGCCGGACCTGTCGAACGCCCAGCCCTTCCTCGCCGCCGCCCTGGTGACCGGCGGCAAGGTCGTCATCCCCGGCTGGCCCGCCCGCACCACGCAGCCCGGCGACAGGCTGCGCGAGATCTTCACCGAAATGGGCGGTTCCTGTGAACTCACCGAGTACGGGCTGGTGTTCACCGGTTCGGGTGCGATCCACGGCATCGACGTGGACCTGAGCGAGGTCGGCGAGCTGACCCCGGGTATCGCCGCGGTGGCCGCCCTGGCCGACTCCCCCTCGGCGCTCCGTGGCGTCGCGCACCTGCGGCTGCACGAGACGGACCGGCTGGCCGCGCTCACCAAGGAGATCAACGAGCTCGGCGGTGACGTCACCGAGACCGCCGACGGCCTGCACATCCGCCCGCGTCAACTGCACGGCGGGACCTTCCACACGTACGAGGACCACCGCATGGCGACGGCCGGCGCGATCATCGGCCTCGCGGTGGAGGGCGTGCGGATCGAGAACGTGGCGACGACGGCGAAGACCCTGCCGGACTTCCCCGACCTGTGGAACGGGATGCTCGGAAGCGACGGGGCGTAGGGGCGTAGGACATGCGCCGCTACGGCAAGCACACCGACGAGGACGACATCCGCTCCCGCCCCAACCGCAAGGGCAACCGGCCGCGTACGAACATCCGCCCCAAGCACGAGGAGGCGGTCGAGGGCATGGTCCTCACCGTCGACCGGGGCCGTCTGACCTGCCTGGTCGAGGACCGGGTCGTGACGGCGATGAAGGCCCGCGAACTGGGCCGCAAGGCCGCCGTCGTCGGAGACCGGGTGGCCATCGTCGGCGACCTCTCCGGCCAGAAGGACACCCTGGCCCGTATCGTCCGCATCGAACCGCGCTCCTCCGTACTGCGCCGCACGGCCGACGACGACGACCCGTACGAGCGCGTGGTCGTCGCCAACGCCGACCAGTTGGCGATCGTCACCGCCCTGGCCGACCCGGAGCCCCGCCCCCGCCTGATCGACCGCTGCCTGGTCGCGGCGTACGACGGCGGCCTCACCCCGCTCCTCGTCCTGACCAAGTCGGACCTGGCCTCCCCCGACGAACTCCTCGAGATGTACGGGGCGTTGGGCGTCCCCTACGTCGTCACCAGCCGGGAGGAGCTGGAGAACGGCGAGGCGGTGGACCGCGTACGCAAGCAGCTGGACGGCAAGGCGACGGCGTTCGTCGGACACTCAGGCGTGGGCAAGACGACCCTCGTCAACGCGCTGGTCACGCAGGATCGGCGGCGGAGCACCGGCCATGTCAACGCCGTCACGGGCCGCGGCCGGCACACCACCACCTCGGCGCGCGCGATCCCCCTGCCGGAGGGGGCGGGTTGGGTCATCGACACCCCCGGGGTCCGCTCCTTCGGCCTGCACCACGTGGACCCGTCCCGGGTCATCAAGGCCTTCCCCGACCTGGAGCCGGGAACGGAGGGCTGCCCACGCGCGTGCAGTCACGACGAACCGGACTGCGCGCTGGACGCATGGGTGGCCGAGGGGCACGCGGACCCCGCCCGTCTCTACTCCCTGCGCCGCCTGCTGGCGACGCGTGAGCGCACGGAAGGCGACTGAGTGGACGTCAGGGGCGACTGACCACGGCGTTGTTTGGCGGTACCCGAGTCAGGTAAGGGCATAATCGCACCGAGCCGGACATACGGGAGGACAGCACATGGCGTGGCTGCTGGTAGTGGTGGCCGGACTGCTCGAAACGGGTTTCGCCGTGTGCCTCAAGCTCTCCCACGGCTTCACCCGCCTGTGGCCGACGATCGCGTTCTGCGTCTTCGCCCTGGGCAGCTTCGGCCTCCTCACCCTCTCCCTGAAGAAGCTCGACGTCGGCCCCGCCTACGCCGTCTGGACCGGCATCGGCGCGGCCGGCACCGCCATCTACGGCATGATCTTCCTCGGCGACCTGGTCTCCACCCTGAAGATCGTGTCGATCAGCTTCGTGATCATCGGAGTCATCGGCCTGCAGCTGTCGGGCTCGGCGCACTAGACCACCGCCGGCCGACGACTGCTTCTCCCAGGACGTCACCATCGGCAACTCCGAGCCGACGGGCTTCCGTTGGGTGGACCGGGTGTTCCGCTCGGAGGCCTACACGGCGCCCGCAGATCCTCGCCGTCCGCCCGAACCTGGCGACCCACGGCGCGAGCGGACGGGAGGACCGCGTCGACCACCCGAAGGCGGGCCGGCTGAAGGAGCGACCGCTCACACCGTCTGCCGGGGCAGGGCGGTGCGCACCAGCTCCCCGACCCCGCCCTCCCCCGGCGGAGCGGCCACACACGACAGCGCGAGCCGCACCACGAGTTCGCAGGACCGGGCCAGATCGGCGGTGTCCGCCCGGTGCACGGCGGGCCCCGACAGCACGGCCACCGCCCTGTCCCGGACGAGCGCCACGAAGTCGCCGGGCGAGGGCAGCGGGCCGTCGGCGCGGCGCTGGGCGGGTACGGCGGAGGAGGACGGCACGGCGGAGAGCGTCGGCGAGGGCAGGCGCTCGCTCCAGCAGCCCGTGAGCATGGCCCGTACGAGCGCGTTCTCCCGGGCGGCCGAGGCCGTCCACTCGGCGGTCGCGGTCAGCCGCTCGCGGGCGTCGCTGTGCGTGGCGAGCGCCCGCTCGACCCCCGCGAGGTACCCGTCCGCTTCCCTTCTGACCAGCGCCCGGGCGAGCCCCTCCTTGCTGCCGAACTCGTTGTAGAGGGTCTGCCGGGACACTCCGGCCGCCACGGCGACGTCCACCATCCGTACGGCGGACCACGGCCGGCGCGCCAGCGCCGTGTACGCGGCGTCCAGTAGGGATTCCCGCGCTGCAGGCATCATCGCCTCCCTGGGGCGAGCGGCTCTGCGCCCAGATTTGACGCGCACGGGGGCACTGTCAAGGGTTCGCGGGAGCGCGGAACGGCGCCCTTCGGTCACCGTGTGCCGTCAAGCTGCCGCCAAACCGTGAGCAAGGCCCGCTAGCAGCGCCCGGACCATGGCGGATAGCGTTCGTTCCATGTCCGACTACCTCGACGACCTCCGTTTCGCCCACGTTCTCGCGGACGCGGCCGACGCGACCACCATGGCCCGCTTCAAGGCGCTGGATCTCAAGGTCGAGACCAAGCCGGACATGACGCCGGTCAGTGAAGCCGACAAGGCGGCGGAGGAGCTCATCCGCGGCCACCTTCACCGCTCCCGCCCCCGGGACGCCATCCTCGGCGAGGAGTACGGCATCGAGGGCACCGGCCCCCGCCGCTGGGTGATCGACCCGATCGACGGCACCAAGAACTACGTACGCGGCGTCCCGGTCTGGGCCACCCTGATCTCCCTGATGGAGGCGGCCGAGGGCGGCTACCAGCCGGTCGTCGGCGTGGTCTCCGCCCCCGCGCTGGGCCGCCGCTGGTGGGCCGCGAAGGGCCATGGCGCCTTCACCGGACGCAGCCTGACCTCCGCCTCCCGCCTGCGTGTCTCCCGCGTCGGCAAGCTCTCGGACGCCTCCTTCGCGTACTCCTCCCTCTCCGGCTGGGAGGACCAGGGCCGCCTGGGCGGGTTCCTGGACCTCACCCGCGAGGTGTGGCGCACGCGCGCGTACGGCGACTTCTGGCCGTACATGATGGTCGCCGAGGGCGCGGTCGACCTCTGCGCCGAGCCGGAGCTCTCGCTCTGGGACATGGCCGCCAACGCGATCATCGTCACCGAGGCGGGCGGCACCTTCACCGGCCTCGACGGCCGCCCCGGCCCGCACAGCGGCAACGCCGCCGCGTCGAACGGCCTGCTGCACGACGAGTTGCTGGGGTACGTCAACCAGCGCTACTGAGCACACCGTGAAAACACAGATGAGCGCGCACGCCCTCAATTGGCCGCACGCGCCCTCTTGTTGACCCCCGCTTTACCTGCCACTCTGAGAGTCCCCCCACTTGTGAACTTGTGAATCCTAGAACTAAGTGGATTCCTTTTGGAGGTGGCTCCATCCCATGCTCGTCCGCGACGCCATGAGCACAGTGGTCCTCACCATCGGCCCCGCCCACACCCTCCGCCAGGCCGCCGCCCTGATGTCCGCCCGACGGGTGGGCGCGGCCGTGGTCCTGGACCCCGACGCCGGCGGTATCGGCATCCTCACCGAACGCGACGTACTCAACTCGATCGGCCTCGGCCAGAGCCCGGACACCGAGCGCGCGCACGCCCACACCACCAACGACGTCGTCTTCGCCGCCCCGTCCTGGACCCTGGAGGAGGCGGCCCGCGCCATGGCCCACGGCGGCTTCCGCCATCTGATCGTCCTCGACCACGGCGAGACGGTCGGCATCGTCTCGGTCCGCGACATCATCCGCTGCTGGGCACCGGCCCGTCAGCAGGTGGCCCTGTCCCACTAGAAGACACCGGAGGACAGGGCTTGCATTAGACACAGTCTAAAGTCAAACCCGTTCGCGACCTGGTCCCCTTCTGTTAGGCTGGACCTATGAGCGACCTTCTGGAACGGCTGCGCGGACGCGGATGGCGGATGACCGCGCAGCGGCGCGTCGTGGCCGAGGTTCTCGACGGCGAGCACGTCCACCTGACGGCCGACGAGGTCCATGCCCGGGCCGTCGCCAAGCTGCCCGAGATCTCCCGGGCGACCGTCTACAACACGCTGGGTGAGCTGGTCTCCCTCGGCGAGGTGCTCGAGGTCGCCACGGACAAGCGAGCCAAGCGCTACGACCCGAACGCCCACACGCCCCACCACCACCTGGTCTGCGCCCAGTGCGGCGCGATCAAGGACGTCCACCCGACCGGCAACCCGCTGGCCGACCTCCCCGACTCGGAGCGCTTCGGCTTCTCGGTCTCGGACGTCGAGGTCACGTACCGAGGCGTCTGCCCGAACTGCACGGCGGCGTAACGCTCACCGTGACAGCCCCGGCACCGATCGGTGCCGGGGCTTCGTGCTGCCTACAGGCTTCCCGAATCTGACGCACCGTCATATCGTCGTGCGGCACCCCCTACGCGTACCGAACTCCGCAAGGAGCACCCGTGGGAGATCCGCACCCCGATCCGCACCCGAGTCCTCACCCCAAACTCCACGCCACCGACCTGACCCGGACCTTCGGCCGAACCCCCCACACGATCGACGCCCTCGGCCCCCTCCATCTCACCGTCGCCGCAGGCGAGTTCGTCCGTGTCGTCGGCCCGTCCGGCTGCGGCAAGTCCACGCTGCTGCGCATCACGGCGGGCCTCCTGCGGCCGAGCACGGGCACCCTGGCCATCCGCACGACCAGTCCGCGTCCGGCGGCCATGATCTTCCAGGACTACGGCATCTACGACTGGAAGTCGGTCCGCGCCAACGTCCGCTTCGGCCTGGACGTCCAGCGCGTCCCGCGCCGCGAGGCGAACGCACGCGCCGACGCCTGGCTGGCCCGGCTGGGCCTGGCCGACTTCGCCGACGCCTACCCGGCGACCCTCTCCGGCGGCATGCGCCAGCGCGTGGCGATCGCCCGCGCACTCGCCGTGGAACCCGAACTCCTCCTCATGGACGAGCCTCCCCCACTGCCCTGAACGGGCGTGGGAGGTGCCCCCAGCCGCCCTCGACGCCCAACTCCGCACGATCCTCCAGGACGAGCTCCTGGAGCTCACCCAGGCCCTGCGCACGACCACCCTCTTCATCACCCACAGCCTGGAGGAGGCGCTCGTCCTCGGCGACCGCGTCCTGGTGATGTCGGCCCGCCCCGGCAGGATCATCGCCGAACACCGCCCGCCGTTCCCGCGCCCGCGCACCGGCGACGCCCGAGTTCACGGCCCTCAAGAGCGAGCTGTGGGACCTGCTGCGAAAGGAGGCGGCACCGGCATGACGACGATCGCGCACGACAAGGACCGGGAAGCCACCCTGATCCGCCGCCCGGGCCCGGCCGAACTCCACCCCACCCGCACCCACCGCCGCAGACGGGCCGTGGAAGTCGCCCTGGCGGCGGTCCCACTCCTGCTCGTGCTGGTGTGGCAACTGGCCGCCACCCGGGCCTGGATAGACGCCCGCGTCTATCCGGCCCCCTCCACGATCCTCTCCGACGGCTGGGACCGCGCGGCGGCCGGCGACCTGTGGCCGGACGTGTGGGCGACCCTGAGACGCGTCCTGACGGGCTACGCGCTGGGCACGGCGGCCGGCTACGCCCTGGGCCTCCTGATGGGCCTCCCTGCCCCTCGTCCGGGCGGCCCTGGAGCCGACGCTGGACGCCCTCTACGTGGTCCCGAAACTGGCCCTGCTCCCGATCTTCCTGAACATGTTCGGCCTGGGCGAGGGCCCGCAGACAGCCCTCGTGGCAACAACGGTCTTCTTCTTCGTCTGGATCTCCACCATGTCGGCGGTGATCGCGATCCCGTCCGGCCACCGCGACGCGGGCCGTGTCCTCGGTGCCTCTCCCTGGCAGATGTTCCGCCACGTCCTGCTGCCGGCGTCGCTCCCGTCGGTCCTGGTGGGCGCACGCATAGCAGCGGGAGTCGCCGTCCTGGTGATCGTCGCCTCGGAGCAGATCGCCGCGACGAACGGCCTGGGCCACCTGATCTTCGACTCCCACGCGCTCTTCCGGAACGACGTGATGTTCGTGGGGATCGTCTGCGTGGCCGTCCTGGGCGTGGTCTTCTCCGAACTGGTACGGCTGCTGGGGCGGTTGCTCACTCCTTGGGCACCGAGGGACAGGGGAAGGGGCCAGTCATGAGAAGGCACGCACACGGCGTCGCGGCGGCCGTGGCCTCACTCCTCATCGCATCGGCGGCGTGCTCGGCGCCGTACAGCGGCGAGACGGGTACGAAGGCCGGCGCCCGCACGATCCAGCCGGTGGACGGCTGCGGCAAGTCGTCCTGGACGAACCCGTCCGACCTCTCCCCGGCCCGCGCCCCGGCCCGCTGCGAACCCCTGGCGCCCTCGGCGCAGCGCCTCTCCAAGCCCCGGAAGCTGACGATAGCGACGAGCACCCTGAGCGCGGAGTACGTGGCCCCCCTCGAAGTCGCCCTCGACAAAGGCGAGTTCAAGGCGGAGGGCCTGGACATCACCCTCAAGGTCCTGCCCACCCCCGACGCGCTCCCCCTCCTCGCCAAGGGAGACATAGACGCGTTGTGGGCCGCGCCGGAAGCAGCCGTCATGAACGGCATCAAGGGCGGCTTCGACATCAAGTGGGTCGCGGGCAACTTCTCCCCCGCCCCCACCTCGAAGAGCGGTCTCTGGGTCCGCCTGGAGAAGGGCCGGACCGCGGCGTCCGTCCCCCTGGCGGGCCGCTCCCTGGGCACGATGATCGGCAAGGGCTCGGTCATCGCCTACCCCATGCAGAAGACCCTGACCGCTCACGGCGCCGACCTGTCCAAGGTCCAGTACCGCCAACTGGGCTCGGCGGACGTCCTCACGGCCCTGCAGAACGGCGGCGTCGACTCGGCCTGGCTACTGGACCCGATCTGGCGCAAGGTCGACGGCAAGGCCGGATACGCCTTCCTGGGCGGCCAGCCGCTGGGCGAACCCCTGGGCGGCATGCTCTACGGCCGCACACTCCTCCGGGACGACGCGGACGCGGGCGTGGCCCTCCTGAGGGCCTACATCCGCACGATCAACACATACTTCTCGTCAAACTACAAAAAGGACGCGGCGTTCGTCGCCTACCTGTCCAAACTCCTGAAGATCGACGAGCAGACCCTGCGCTCCACCCCACCGCTCCGCATGGACTGGGAGATCCGCAAGAACACGACGACCCGCCTCCAGTCGGCGTACCGCGCCCAGGGCGCGGAAGAGGGCACCCCACTCCCCGAGTCGAGAACGGTCGACCGCCTGCTCTACGAGGAGGCAGTGGGCCACACCCCATAACCCCCCGCATAACCCCGCTCACAACACCGAGGGCCGGAACCCATCTCTGGATTCCGGCCCTCGGCCTTCAGTAGCGGGGACAGGATTTGAACCTGCGACCTCTGGGTTATGAGCCCAGCGAGCTACCGAGCTGCTCCACCCCGCGTCGATGAACGCAACGTTACGTCAAGGGCGCGGCTGGAGGCAAATCGCTTATCACCGCCGGTCAGCGCACCCGACTCGCCAGGGAGTCCCTCCAGCCTTCCTCAAGCCACCGCCCCGCCCATCCCAGCCCGTCCGGCGTGTGAGGACGAGGCCATGCCATCCGACTTTCAGCCCGTCCGGCGTGTGAGGACGAGGCCCTTCGGGCCGATGGGGGTCCAGGGGGCGGAGCCCCCTGGGCGGGGTCGAAGGGGCGGCAGCCCCTGGGAATGGGACGGGTAAGGGCGGCGGGGGCGAGAAAACACGACGTCAGCCACAACGCCACCCACACCTCACCCCCACGCCGACCACACCGCACCGCACCGCGCAGCGCAACGTCACGCCGAAAGCTCCTCCCGCAACGCGTCCCGCAACCGAGCCGCCCGCTCCGAAACCTCCGCCGGCCCCAGAGAAACCGCCCGATCCGCCCACCGCTGCCCCTCCGCAAGCTCCCCCTGACGCGCGTAGACCAGGGCCAGCCGCAACGCCGCCCGCCCATGCCCGGCGTCAGCCGCCCGCGTCCACCACACGGCAGCCTCCGGCTCACTCCCCTCCCGAGCCAGCAGCAGCCCCAGATTGAAGGCACCATTCCGGGACCCGGCCTCGGCCGCCACCCGGTACCACCGGGCCGCCTCCACCACATCCCCCCGAGCCGCCGCCATCATCCCCACTCGCACCTGCGCCCGCCGATGCCCCTGGGACGCCGCCCGCTCGTACCACTCCTCGCACTCGGTCTTCTCGTGCAGCACTTCCCCCAGCTCATGCGCGGACTCCGGCGGCCGCCGGGCGTCGAGCACGGTCGCCAGCCGATACGCCGCCTCCGCACTGCCACCCCCCGCGGCACACCGCAGATGCCGCTCGGCGGCCTGCTCGTCCCCGTCCCGCAGCCGAGCCATCCCGACCTGCAACGCCGCCTCGCTGTGCCCGGCGGCGGCGGCCCGCCCGTACCACCGCAGCGCGACCTCGTCCTCGCCCCGACCGGCGAAGAGAATCCCCAGGTTGAACGCGGCATCCACGCTCCCGGCCTCCGCGGCCTTGGAGAACCACGGCTCGGCCCCGATCGCGTCCCCGCCCTGCAGCAGCAGGATGGCGAGCGCGTTGGCCGCCTCCCGGTGCCCCGCGTACGCCGCCCGCCGGTACCACTGCTCGGCCTGCGCGGTCCGCCCCTGCTCCGCGCAGAGCAGCCCCAGGTTGTACGCGCCGTTGTCGTCCCCGGCGTCCATCGCCGCCCGGTACCACCGCTCGGCGGTCTGTGTCTCCCCGCGCTCGGCGTGCAGCGCGCCCAGCGCGTTGGCCGCGTTCCCGTCCCCGTCCTGGGCGGCCCGCAGCCACCACACGGCGGCGCTCTCGGTGTCCCCGGCGTCCCGCAGCAGGAAGCCCAGCGCGCAGGCGGCGCGCGCCTCGCCGTCCTTGGCGGACGTCAGGTACCAGCGCCCCGCCTCCTTGAGCTCACCGCGCTTCTCCAGGATCGCGCCGAGGTGCAGCGCGGCCCGCCGGTGTCCGCGCGCGGCGGCCTGCCGGTAGAACTGCTCGGCCTGGCCCAGCAGTTCGACACCGTCGTCGGACCCACCCTCGTCCAGACACGCCACCTTGCGATCAAGCGCACGCGCCAGCCGGTACGCCGCCTCCCGGTGCCCGCGCTCGGCCGCGGCCCGCATCCACTCCTCGGCCCCGGCGTCCCCGCGGTGCTCCAGCAGATCGGCGAGCGCGTACGCGCCCAGCGCGTGCCCCTGCTCGGCGGACTGGCGCAGCCAGTACTCGGCGGCCGGCTCGTCCCCGCGCTCGCGGTGGTGCCGGCCCAGCGCGTGCGCGGCCGCGGCCGACCCGGCCACGGCGGCGATCCGCCACCATCCGGCGGCCTCGTCGGCGTACCCGCGCTGATGGAGAAGGACCCCCAGATTGTTGGCGGCGGCACGGTCACCGGCCGCGGTGGCGGCACGCAGATGGGGCTCGGCTCCGTCGAGATCGCCACGGCGCAGCAGCAGGGCCCCAAGGACACTCATCGCCTCGACGTCGCCGGCCTCGGCGGCGAGCCGCTGACGCAGTTCCTCGACAGCCTGCTCAGCAGCCTCCCCTGCCTCGGCCTCGTCCGGCCCGGCGGAAGGCTGCACAAATCGCCCTCTCTCGAACAGAGTTGCCTTGTCCCCCATAACGTCCATCGTCGCACCACCTGCAACCTGGGTACACCTGGTATACCGCAGCCAGTGAGGTCACTTCAGCGTTTTGTCGACATGCCCACAGAGAGACAAGTCAAACACAGTTCTCCCAACTGGCCACGGCGGCACGGGCATCCCCCAGGTCGGCACATGCGTTCGCACATCACGAAGGCCCGGATCCTTGATGGATCCGGGCTCGACACCGCGCAGGCGGTGGCCGAGTCCATGTACGAGGAGTTCAAGGAGCCGCTGTACGCACCTCCCGCGCTGCTGCGC